>JBHICF010000071.1:0-8840 GCA_046759485.1 Nitrospiraceae bacterium | reverse complement strand
TTTTAATATCCATCTGGAGGGCGGTGACGCCGTCCCTGGTGCCCGTCACTTTGAAATCCATGTCACCAAGATGATCCTCCAGCCCCAAGATATCGGACAAGATCACGACCTGATCCCCTTCCTTAATAAGACCCATCGCAATCCCGGCAACGGGTTCCTTGATCGGAACGCCGGCATCCATCAGGGCCAGCGTGCCGCCGCACACCGTCGCCATTGACGACGAACCATTCGATTCCAGGATATCCGACACAATTCGTAAGGTGTATGGAAACGCCTCTTTTCCGGGAATCACTGGGCGCAACGCTCGTTCCGCCAAGGCCCCGTGTCCTACCTCGCGGCGTCCCGGCGATCGGAGCGGCCGGGCTTCACCCACGCTAAACGGAGGGAAGTTATAGTGCAGCATGAAGGTACGGTAATACTCTCCCTCCAACGCATCGATCCGTTGCTCATCATCGGTGGTGCCCAGCGTCACGACCGCCAGACTCTGCGTTTCTCCACGCGTAAACAGGGCGGAGCCATGGGTGCGAGGCAGGATACCAACCTGACAGGTGATCGGACGGATGTCGGTCGGCCGACGTCCGTCTGCCCGATCCCCTCGCTCCAAGACCATACTCCTGACCTCTGTGTATTCGAGTGAGCGAAACACGAGCTTGATATGCCGCTGGTTGTCCGGTTCGTCTGTCTTCAACTGTTCCAGCGCCTGCTCGAGAATCTGAGCCAGTCGCTCCCGTCGGGCGGTCTTGTTTGGAATGAACACTGCTTCACGGATCGGGGTGGCGACCAACTCCCGGACCTTTTTGGCAAGCACTGGGTCGATCTCTTCGGGTTTGACCTCACGCTTTGACCGGCCGGCCCGCGCTTGGAGTTCCCGGATCTTCGATACGATCTTCTTAATTTCCTGGTGCGCGTGCTCGATCGCCTCGATCATCAGCGCTTCCGGAAGCCCGTTGGCTCCACCCTCGACCATCATGACGGCATCGGCCGTCCCTGCCACGACGAGATTCACATCGCTGTTCTCAAGGGCCGTAAGGTCTGGGTTCACGACGAACTTCCCGTTCACCCGGCCGATCCTCACACCGGCCACCGGTCCCTTGAATGGAGCGTCCGATAGGGTGAGGGCCGCCGAGGCCGCAGTGATGCCAATGACGTCGGATGAGCCGGTTTGATCTGCCGAAAGCACCGAGACGATGACCTGTGTTTCGAAGTAATACCCCTCCGGGAACAGGGGCCGTAACGGGCGATCAATCAATCGGCTGGTGAGCACCTCCTTTTCGGAGGGCCGTCCCTCACGCTTAAAGTATCCCCCGGGGATCTTGCCCGCCGCATAGGCTTTTTCCTGATAGTCAACGGTGAGGGGCAAGAAGTCCACTCCCGCCCTGACGGTCTGAGAGGTCACCGCGGTGGCCAATACCACCGTATCACCACATGAGGCGAGGACCGCCCCATCGGACTGTCTGGCCACCCGCCCGGTCTCAATCCGGAGTGTGCGGTCAGCAACATCGATTTCAACGACTTGTACCATTACCTTCATTCCTCTCTTGTCCCTGCTCCACAGATGCCCACAGAGGTAGACTCAAAGACCCGACCATGACTGTCCTCCAGTCTACGTCCGTGTTCACCTGTGGCAACAGCCCTGACGTTACGTCCACACCCGGGGGTTGGGCGTACACAGGCGATGGATTATTTTCTGATCCCGAGACGCGTCAACACAGCCCGGTACCGGTCATCGTCGATCCTTTTCAGGTAGTCGAGTAGTCGCCGGCGCCGGCCGACTAACTGCAGTAACCCTCTTCGAGAGTGATGATCCTTCTGGTGCGTTTTGGAGTGCTCCGTCAGGTACCCGATGCGCTTGGTTAAGATGGCGATCTGCACCTCAGGCGATCCAGTGTCCTTCTCGTGCTGCTTGTGGGTCCGGATCACCTCCGTCTTCGCTTCCTTCAGTAATGCCATGATTGTCTCCTTTTGAGCCTGTTCTCTGTTACGACGTTCCCAGCCACGTCGCGGCGAATTCATCACCGCACGCTGCCCGGTCAGGCCGGGCTTACTCTCTATCTAATTGGTCTGATCCGCTAGTTTTCCTGTGCTCCCTCAACGTCCGCCAACACCTTCAGAATCTTGACCGGTTCCTGCTGCCACCATTCTGCAGGATGGTCCGTACCCGGCCCTTCGCCCGCGATCCTGCCCAGCGCCAGCAAGCGCCCTTCAGCATCTTTCAAGCGAACCGTCTGTCCTGGAAAGGTAGGCTCCGCTCCTGCTTCCCACCTAGCCGCCCGTGGGGGCACCGTCACGCCGTGGAGGACCCGAGAGGCAGTCAACTGGTCCACGAAGAGGGCCGGAAACGCCTCCAGGGCAAGATCCAGCGTGATGAACTCCCCGGCCAAGCTTCCCCGTGAGGCCTTGGAGATGACCTCCTCGATGGTCAACGCGCCCTCCACGAGCAGCGGCCCCACCCGCGTCCGGTGCAGCGACAAGAGATGTCCGCCCACCCCGAGCGCCTCACCGATGTCCGCGCACAGCGTCCTCACGTAGGTTCCCTTCGAGCACACGACACGCAACATCACATCACAACCAGCGACGCCTTCCACTTCGATCTTGTGCACCACGACCTGCCGAGGACCACGGTCCACGGTCCGTCCGGCTCGCGCAGCTTTGTAGAGAGGCACGCCTTTTACTTTCACGGCCGAATACATGGGTGGTACCTGCGCAATGCGTCCCTGAAACTGCGCGACTGTCTGCCGGATGGACTCCTCGGAGAGCCCTTCAATGGACTGTTGCTGGAGGAGCATGCCGGTGGCGTCCTGAGTATCGGTGGTCTCCCCAATCCGTAGGACGGCGCGGTATTCCTTTTCCCAGTCCATGAGATAGGCAGCGATGCGCGTGGCCCTCCCAACAAGGACCGGCAAGACACCCGTGGCTGCCGGATCAAGCGTGCCGGCATGGCCGACTCGAGGGCCTTTGAGAATGCCTCGAAGTTTCGCCACGACATCATGGGACGTCCACCCCGCCGGCTTGTGAATATTCAGGATGCCATCCCACCGAGCGAGCCCGGGTGGATCTTCCACTCCCGCCGGGACCGTCCCGCTGCGCGTTGACCTACGCATCTCTGTTACCCTCGCTGGGATCGCTGCCATCCTCTAGTCGGCTCTTGCGGTCGGGAGATGAGAGATTCTCCAAGAGCGACAACACACGATCCCCCCGTGCGCCTGCCTTATCTTCCATGAAGACCAATTCCGGGGTATACCGTAAATTCAGCCGACGCCCGAGCTCAGCTCTGATAAAACCGCCGGCCTTGGCGAGTCCTGCGAAGGCCTCTCCTTCCGCCTCCCCAGTCTGCATCGTGGTGATGTAAATCCGCGCCAGGCGCAGGTCATTGGTCACGTCCACATCAGTGACCGTCACAAAACCAACCCGAGGATCCTTTATCCTGCGCATCAGGATATCGGCGACCTCCATACGGATTTGATCCGCCACGCGAATCGCTCGCTTGTATGTTGCCCGCCCCACAGCTCCCTCGTCACCAGTCGCGAACACAGGAGTCCAGACTGAGCCTCCTGTATGAGTTGGCGCTGAAGCAATGATTCACGACCTCGTCAGAGCATTTCCACCCGGTATCGCACCAGCTCAATGGTCGGTACAGAGCGGATGAGATTCAAGACCTGATCCAGAACTTGGTTCACGTACGCGCCCTCATTGGCCACGCAGGCGATCCCGAGCAGCGCCTTCTGCCACCGGTCTTGCTCGCCAACTTCAGCAACTGACACATTAAACTTATCCCGAACACGTTGCTTAAGGCTCATCAGAACCTGCCGTTTTGATTTCAGGGAATGGCCGTTCGGGATATACAGTTCAATTGTGCAGAGCCCGACAATCATGGTTCTGGTGCGGGTTGGAACCAGCGGGGGGAATCAGTCTCAGAGTTTGGCCGCCACTTTGTCTAAGGCGTAGACCTCGATGACATCACCCGGTTTCAAGTCGCTGTAGTTCTCGACGCCGATCCCGCATTCGTATCCCTGCTGCACCTCCCGCACGTCGTCCTTGAAGCGGCGAAGCGACCCAATCTTTCCTTCATGGACGGGCACGCTATCTCGAACCACGCGAAGTCCGGCGCTGCTCCGTGAGATGGTCCCATCGAGCACGTAGCTTCCCGCGATCACGCCGGCCTTGGGGAGCGTAAAGATCATGCGCACCTCGGCACGGCCGAGGAATCGTTCCTTCAGAGTCGGCTGCAGCAAGCCTTCCATGGCCGCCTTAATATCAGCAAGCGCGTCATAGATGACGGTGTACAGGCGGATGTCGATGCCTTCTCGTTCAGCTAGCGCGGCCGCTTTGGTCTCTGGTCGGATGTTGAACCCGATCACGATCGCCCGCGCGGCCGATGCCAAGAGTACGTCAGATTCCGTGATCCCGCCCACGCCGGTATGGATCACCCTGAGTCTCACCGCTGCAGTAGATAGCTTTTGAACCGCCTCGGAGACCGCTTCAGCAGAACCCTGGACGTCAGCCTTGATAACCAAGGCTAACTCCTTGACATCGCCTTCTTTGATACGAGCATACAGGTCCTCGAGGGTGACCCGTCCTGAGCCGGCTGCCAGCTCCGCGGTGCGTTGTTTCTGGAGACGGCTGTCAGCAATCTCCCGCGCGACACGCTCGTCGTTCACAGCCACGAACTGATCCCCTGCCGATGGCACCCCTGGTAAACCGATCACCTCCACCGGCATCGACGGTGCGGCTTCCGCAGCCTTCGCACCCATGTCCGTCACCAAGGCACGAACGCGGCCGCTAAAAGTCCCGACGACAAACGCATCTCCAACGCGCAAGGTTCCACTCTGGACTAAGACGGTGGCCACCGGACCCCGTCCTCGGTCCAGCTTGGCCTCGACCACGGTTCCCTTGGCCAACCGGTTGGGATCCGCCTTCAACTCCAGAACTTCGGCCTGCAGCTGAATCATTTCCAATAACGTGTCCAGCCCCAGCTTTTGCTTGGCAGAGACTTCAACGCAGATCGTCTGCCCGCCCCAGGATTCGGGGATTAAGTTATGCTCCGACAACGAATTCTTGACCCGATCCGGGTTGCTCCCGGGCTTGTCAATCTTGTTGATCGCGACGATGATCGGCACACCTGCGGCGGTTGCGTGATTGATCGCTTCGACCGTCTGGGGCATCACCCCGTCATCGGCCGCGACTACGAGCACGACGATATCAGTGATCTTCGCGCCCCTGGATCGCATCGCCGTGAAGGCTTCGTGTCCGGGCGTATCCAGAAAGGTTACCTGCCTCCCGTGCACAGCAACCGTGTAAGCCCCGATATGCTGGGTAATCCCGCCAGCTTCCTCTTCCGTCACACGACTCTCGCGTATGGCGTCGAGGAGGGACGTCTTGCCGTGATCGACATGCCCCATGATCGTCACCACGGGCGGCCTGGGCTCGGGCCGTTCCACCTCGGCAGACTCGATGGCCTCCTCTAGGAGATCTTCTGCCTGCTTGTCCGCAGCCACCTCCACCTTCAGGCCGTATTCTTCTGCGATTAAGAGGGCGGCATCGAGGACCATGGGCTGGTTCATCGTGAGGAGATGGCCCGTCTCCATGAGCTTGCGCACGATATCGCCAGGGCGCTGACCGACCAACCCCGCAAAGTCCTTGACTGTCAGGCCAGCAGGTAACTTGATGACCTTCTTCCGAGGCTTGGTGATTTCCGTGACTGCAGACGGCTGATGGTGGCGGGACCGGTCCTCCCGGCGATGGACAGGGATCGCTCGCAGATCCTGCCAGCGAGCCGCATCCTCTCTGAAGGTACCTTCCTCATCGCTCCTCGTACGACCGGCCTTCCTGACTTTCTTGTGCTTATCCCGGATACCCGATGCTTCCTCGATCTGCGGTCCCTCGGGTACCCCTTTCTTCTTCTCAGCTTGACGCAGGTCTCGGTCAGTCTCAGCCGCGGACACGGTCGCGGAGGCCGCTGCTTCCGCGGCGAGCGGCTCGGAGGGCCCCGGACTTGCGGCTTGCGCGGCCGTCACGAGCGAGTCTGTGCCCGGAGGGGGCGAGGGAGTTTGTGATTCGGGAAGTATGGACGGAGTTGCTGTGGGGGAAGGGGCAGAGGCCGGTTGGGCCAGTGTGTCGGCGAGGGGCATCGCGTCAACCCCCGCTTGGGGCTCGAGTTCCTCGTCGATCTTCCTCCGCTTGATGAGGACGCGCTTCTTGTCTCCCTTGGGCGGTTCTTCGGTGACAGCTGGAGCAGATTTCGAGCTCATGCTGCGAGTCGTATCTCGGCTCGCGCTACGGCGGGACACGGCGGCCTCCGCGACCGATGCGGGCCCTTTGCCCGCCGAGGAGTCCTTCTTCTTCAACGCAGACCGCTTGGATGTCTCCACCCGCCCCCCATCTCCAGCGGAGGAGGATTTCGTTTGAGGTGCCAACTTCGACAAGGCCTGCGCCACGGCCTTAGAATCGAGCGTGCTGCTGTGTGACGTCACCGCAATGCCCATGCGTTTCAGTTGTGGCATGAGTTCACGGTTTTCCAACCCAAGCTTCTTGGCTAGCTCATAGACACGCATCGTGGGCTATCACGCTACTGCAGCGCTCCTTCAGATTCCGTCGTCGGCTCAGCCTGAGCCGGCTGGGCCTCCGTCTCGCTGCCGGCCAGGGCCGCTTCCGCGCGTCGTTGTGCACGCGCCTCTTCCTCCTCTCGCTGGGCCTCGGCTTCCTCGGCCAGTGCCGCCTTGATCTCACGATCCCGTTCAACTTTCTCTTTCTCGTATTCTGTTGAGCTGATGATATCGATTTTCCACCCCGTGAGCTTGGCCGCGAGTCGAACATTCTGGCCATTTTTACCGATCGCCAGCGAAAGCTGGGAGTCCGCAACAACGACAAGCGCCGACTTCTTTTCCTCGTCAATCCCCACCTTCTCAATCGTCGCAGGATTGAGCGCCTCCGCGATGAAAACCCGAGGATCATTCGTCCACGCAATAATGTCGATCTTTTCGCCTCGCAACTCCCGGACCACAGCTTGCACGCGTGAACCCTTCACGCCGACACACGCGCCAACCGGATCGACTGCTTTGTCCCGGGAGGCAACCGCGATCTTCGTCCGATCGCCCGCCTCGCGGACGACTCCTTTAATCTCCACGATCTTTTCCGCGACCTCTGGAACTTCCAGCATGAACAGCTTGGAAACGAAATGTGGATGGGTGCGTGAAAGAATGACCTGCACATCCTTGGGCGTGCGTCGTACTTCGAGGAGGTACGCCTTGATCCGGTCTCCCCTTCTGAACGACTCACGGGGAATCTGCTCCTGAAAGGGTAGCACCGCCTCTGTCTTCCCCAAATCCACAAGAAAGTTCCGGCGCTCCTGCCCTAGAATGATGCCGTTGATCAGGTCACCTTGGCGCGTAGAATACTCTTTGACGACTGCTTCCCACTCCGCTTCCCGGACTTTCTGACAGATGACCTGTTTGGCTGTCTGAGCGGCGATCCGCCCTAACTCCTCCATCTCAATCATGGAGCCGATTTCGTCGCCGACCTCAGCTTCGCTGTCCACTCGCCTCGCCTCGTCGATGGACACCTCGGCTTTAGGGTTGAGCACCGTATCCACAATGGTCTTCAGCGAGACCACGGAAATCTCCCCTGACTTTGGGTCCATTTGGACTTGGATGTTTTCACCCTGGCCAAATCGTTTCTTGGCTGCGGTTTGCAGTGCGGCTTCCACCGCGCCAATGACCTTGGTTTTGTCGATACCTTTTTCACGTCCGATTTGGTCGATGACAGCGATCAGCTCCCGATTCATACGCAACATCCTCGCTCAAAGGTTAGTTCGACCGAACCATTAGCAGCCACACCTAAAATTCCACCTCGAGCCGGCCTTCTGCAATCTCTTCCCATTCGAGGTTGACTGTCCTTCCAGGGTCCGACCGGCCTACGGAAATCGCCACGCCACGTTCGTTCGTCTCGAGCAGACGTCCCTTCACATACCACTGTCCATTTGACGCTCGACGGAGCTTGAGGTTAACCAGTTTGCCAACAGCCCGTTCATAACTCTCGCGTCGTTTCAGAGGCCGATCCAATCCGGGCGACGAGACTTCGAGCGTATAAGAGTGAGGAACCGGATCCTCGACATCTAACGCGCGCCCAAGTGACAGGTGCACCTGTTCACACTCGCCGAGACTGACACCACCTGACTTGTCCACGAACACACGTAGCAGCATGCGGGCCCCTTGCCCGTAACACTCCACATCGACGAGTTCGAGATCAAGAGCACGAACAATGGGTTCGGCGATCGCGCGGACACGCTCTGCCACGTCCAGAGACTCTCGTCCCGCCCGACTTTCGCGCTGCCCCCAGACGTTCGGAGCTCCCATTCTCCCGCTCCAAACCAGCTCAAACAAAAAAGTGGGCCTGGGCCCACTTACAACTTGGACAAGATACCACTTTTCGCGAGGAACACGCAAGTCCGAGCACTCACGGGACTACGCGGTTTCCAGGGCCATGACGATGGTTGGGAGGAAAAGCGGGAATCTGATAAGGTCAATTCCTGATCAGCCCTCACGACCATGCGAATGTTCGAAGGACGCCATCATGCGTGTGGTGAGCACGCCGGGTGTCCCGGAGCCTACCGCGTTCCCGTCCAGCCCGGTGATCGGTAGAACTTCGAATGTGGTCCCGGTCAGAAAAATCTCGTCCGCGCGTCGGAACTCTTCCAGCGTGATCGCTCGTTCCACAACGGAGATGCCCTCCTTGCGGGCCAGCCCCACCACCACCGCGCGTGTCACCCCTGAGAGAATTCGCTCCCCCTCCGGCGGTGTCACCAACGTGTCGCCGCTCACCATCACCACGTTCGAGACCGATCC
>JBHICF010000070.1:0-8864 GCA_046759485.1 Nitrospiraceae bacterium | reverse complement strand
TTGCGGCTGCCGTGGCTTCTTCGACTGTCATGCCGCACACGGGATCGATGGCCATAGTTGCCTCGAGAAAAAGTCAGGACTGAGGGTAAAGGACTAAGGACTGAGTTTTAAAGCCCAGTCCTCAGCACTCAGCCCTCTAACCTATTCTATCGTATTAGCACCCGAGGTGCGAAAATCAACTGGGGGGCCGTTCGACGGGAATATTTTTCTGCTTGATGAGCCGAGCGAGGTAGGTCCGTTGGAGTTGAAGTCGCTCCGCTGCTCTCGTTTGGCTTCCTCTCGCAGCCTGGAGGGCCGAAGCGATGATCGCGCGGCTGTGTTGTTCCATCGACTCATGGTAGGGCAGGAATTGGTATCCGGGTGCTCGCTGGTCACGCGGAGCCGATGTCACCTCCGCTGTTGGGAGAGCCAGCCACTCGGGAGCGATGGCATCGTGTGGACTCAGAACGACCGCCCGCGCGAGCGCATTCTCTAGCTCGCGGATGTTTCCCGGCCAGGAATAGGCGACCAAGGTCGCCATCGCTTGATCAGTCAGCCACATCTTGGGTTTCTTGGCCTCACGAATGTGCCGATCAAGGAAGAACTCCGTGAGCTGGGGGATGTCCTCCTGGCGCTCGCGCAAAGGGGGCAAGGTGAGCGTGACGACATTGAGACGGAAAAACAGGTCTTCCCGAAAACGACCTTCACGTACGGCTTGCTGCAAGTCCCTGTTCGTCGCGGCGATGACCCGGATATTCACCCGCACCAGGGTTGTCCCACCCACACGATGGAATTCGTGGTCCTGGAGGACCCGGAGCAATTTGGCCTGCAAAGACATCGGCATGTCACCGATCTCGTCCAAGAAGATTGTCCCGCCATCGGCCATTTCGATCTTGCCCTTTTGAAGCCGGTCTGCTCCCGTGAAGGCTCCGCGTTCATGACCGAAGAGTTCATTTTCAAGAAGTGTATCGGATAACGCCACGCAGTTAATGGTCACGAACGGCATGGACCTGCGCGCACTCCAGTGATGGAGGGAACGCGCCAGCAATTCTTTGCCGGTCCCGCTCTCTCCAAGTAGGAGAATGCTCGCATCAGAATTCGATGCCCGCTTCGCGAGTTCAATCACGCTTCTGGTTTTTCGGCTGGTTCCGATGATTGTGGAGTACCGACCTTCGACCTCAGTGCGCAAGCATTCCACTTGTCGCTCGAGAGACTCGCGTTCCATCGCTCTTTTGATCACGATGCAAAGATGATCCACATCGAAAGGCTTGGTAAGGAAATCGTACGCGCCCTCCTTCATCGCCTCAACGGCTGCGGAGATCGTCCCGTAGGCGGTCATCACGATGACCGGAAGGTGGTTGGCATTCTGTTTCCCTTCGCTGAGCTGCTTCAGCACTTGAAGGCCCGACATCCTTGGCATTTCCAGATCCAACAGCATGAGCCTCGGAGATTCCTGTTGGATGAGTTCGAGCGAGCGCGCGCCGTCTCCCGCAGTCACCGTCTCGTAGCCGAGCGACTGCAGCCTATCTTCTAGCGTAGTGACAATATCTGGATCGTCGTCAACGACGAGAATCTTCGCTTTCATAACACCACTCGATCTGCTCGGTAGGCCCAGTGACGTGTCTCAACCCTAGCCGGAATCAATAACTAGGGGTCCATGACGTTCATCACCAAACCTGTGAGCGGCTTCGGGAAAAAGTAGGTGGACTTGTGCGGCATCCGCTCGTTTGCTTCGGCGACGGCTCGAATTTCACTCAGCTTGGTGGGATTAAGCAGCAACGCGGCTTCCGCCTCTCCTCGACCAACGAGGTCCAACGCCTCGTCGTCATCTTTCGTATAGTAGATCCGTTCCTGGTCCGCCTGTGAGGGGCACAGTTTACTGACAATTTGGCGCTGTAGGATTGAAACGTCGAGGCGATCCCGCTGCGTGTGCGCGGGCGTCGGGCTGTGAGTGGACCGGAGGACCAACAAGAGATACGCGTGGGATCCCCGCCGGGCAAGCCCGAACACAGTGGCGGATTCTCCCTGGGTCCGCAGGGCTTGAATGAATCGTTGCCGCACCTCCGCCTCGCTGGTGGGGCCGAAGCGAAACTCTTGGATGGCAAAGGCAGCGTTTAGGAGGTCGGGCAGGTCGGAAGTCGTGGCCAACGGTGACTTCAAGACCCGGTGGGTCGGGAGGACGGTGAGTCCCGGGTCTTCGAGGCTGGAAAATAACATGAGGACACTGTCGTGTGGCTCAGGTCCGCTGGGTGCATGACGGCTGGTCTGCTGGTTCCTCAGGCGACGGTAATTCAACGCCGTTTCGTACCGATGGTGGCCGTCCGCAATAAACAGCGGGATCGGCCTCATCGCAGAGCTCACCTCCTCGAGAATGCCGGTGTCCGTGAGAGCCCACAGGCGGTGACAGAATCCGGAGTCATCCCTTGCTTCAATGCGTGGCGTATCGGCATCAATCGACTTCTGAATGAGATGGAGGATGCCGCCGCCGGGATCGGAGAAGAGGCTGAAAATCGGGCTAAAGTGAGCGCGGCAGGATTCGAGGAGCTTGAATCGATCGGTCTTGGCTGAGCTCCGCGTGTTTTCATGTGGGAAGATACGGCCACTCCCAAATTCCTCGAGCTCAATCGTCGACAAGAAACCCTTGAGCACTTGCCTCGCGGGGTTGGGTCCGGCACAGGGCGCTTGGTACTCGACAGTGTACGGGTAGATGGCGGGCAGGGTGTCACGCCGGAGCGTACCGTTGGCCAGCCATTCCCGGAGATAGCCGGCGGCGCGGGAATACCGGTTCTCCGTAGGCCCGTCATCAGGCAAGTCATGCCCCAATTCCAGCCGGATCACATTGTATGGATGGCGGGCGTGTAGGGCCTGCTGGTACTCGGCATCAATGACATCGTACGGTGGCGCGACCACGTCGCGAATGTCGCCGACGACTTCGGGGCTGTACAAAATTCCGCGGAAAGGGATGATGTTGGCCATCTCGGGCTACCGTGACTCGTGAAGCATGAGCTGCAGATCGTTCAACGCTCTGATCTTCGCCAGCAGAGGACGATTCGTAGTTGAGGGTTGACGTTCAGTAGTACCGGGTCACTTCAAAGCGGAACACTTCCACTCGCTCTTCGGGGGCGAAGCCCCCCTTCTGCCGAGCGGTCTGCATCTGCTCGACTACGGAGTTCACGCCTTCGATATCCGGTAGCAACACGCTGTGTCGTTCCTCCGACCGAAGGATGATGCCATACCGACGATGATCCAGCTCCTCGATATTCTCCACTGGCTCTGATCGGCCCAGCACATCAATCGAGACGAGCAGGGCGTCTAACTCCGTGTGGCCAAGCGGCGGGAACCTCGGATCTCGAGTCGCGGCCCCGATTGCATTGTGAATAATCTCGTCGGCCAAGGTCGGGGAGGTCGGCTCAGTCGTGCCGATACAACCCCGGAGGACTCCGTCGCGCTTCAGACAGACAAATGCTCCAGCCGCGTCTCGAGCACCGGGAAATTCATCAAATAGACTACGCGGCGCTTCAATACGCCGCTGGTACAAGACAAACGAAATGATCGCTTCCTCCGCCAGTTTCACCAACGGATGCGAAGATTCGGGCATCGGGTACTCAGACGTTCAGTGCTGCGCATCTGTGACGCGCGTGGCGACGCGGTTAGGTCTGCCTCTCGGGAACGTCGGCCCATGCGGATAAGAAGTTGGGGACGGTGATCGCTGGACGCGGGGCATGTCGAAGGCTAGCGATCGCGATTGACCATGTAGTCCGCAACAATCGATAGCGCCCGCTTTGGTGAGGAATCATCGAATGAGGACAGATCCAAGTTCGCGGCGATCACGAACGCGCGTGCACGTTCCATCGCGTACGCGATGGAACCGTACTCCTGCATCAACGTGATGATCCGCTGGAGGTCTGTCTCTGTCAGCGTGCGGGTCTCCATCCGGTCCTTGATCATCTGTTTATCCTGCTCCGGACAGTGCAACAGAAGATGGAGCAGTGGCAAGGTCGCCTTCCCCTGCCTCAAATCCTGTCCAAGGGATTTGCCTAACTGTTCGCCGTTTGCGGCGTAATCGAGCGTATCATCTGCCACCTGAAAGGCAATGCCCAAGTGTTGCCCGAATCGGTACAGCGATTCCTGCTCTTGGGGACTCGCGAGGCCGACGATCGCTCCGATGCGACAGGACGCTGCGATCAGCCCTGCCGTTTTATGTTCGACGATGCGCAGATATTCAGATTCCGTCATCAGCGGGCTACCGTTGTAAAACAGCTGCAGGACTTCGCCTTCGGCCATTTTTCTGCAAGCTTCTGACAACACTTCGTTGACGGGCTGGTTACGGAACCCAACGATCCGGCAAATCGCTTTCGAATACAGGTAATCGCCAACGAGGACACTCACTTGATTGCCCCAGACTTTGCGAGCGGTGGGTCTACCCCTCCGAAGGTCGGCTTCATCAACGACGTCGTCGTGGAGAAGAGTGGCGGTGTGAATGAATTCGACGAGGCTTCCTAGGAGCTGGGTATCGTTGCCAGTATACCCGCAAATTCGTGCGCAGAGCAGCAACAGAAGGGGACGGATTCGTTTGCCGCCGCTACTGAGGATGTGCGCGGCGACGGTGTTGACCAGCGTCACCGTTGAGTCGAGATTTTTACGGGCCTCGTCTTCGACTCCCTCTAATTCTCCACGGTAAGCGTCCCAGACGTCACCCATGGTCTGGAGTGTGGAAGTTGCGGGCCCGTTTTGCATGCGGGGGATACTAGGAGTACGGCCTGGTCTTTGTCAAGCACGACGAGAAGGCTGTAATTTAGTCAGCAAACGGCTCAAACCTCGCGCTGTGACAACGATTTCGGCCGTGATCAGCTTGACAGAATTGCGTTTCATCCAGTAAGGTGACTGCTCAAACTCATGGTGGCCTGGGTCTTGGCCGAACGTGCACGATAACGGTCGGAAATCCCTTCGAGCAGGCGCCCTTATACGTTGTTCCAGCCCGACAGTCCCACGCACGCCTACGCTCAGACTGGACGAGGAACGAGCATGAAAGTTCCTGGACTACCTGCTAAACAAGGACTCTACGATCCGCAGTTTGAGAAGGATAGCTGCGGAATCGGTTTCGTCGTCAACATCAAAGGCGTGCCCTCCCACAGCATCGTTCAAAAGGCATTACAGGTTCTCGAGAATCTTTACCATCGAGGGGCACAGGGCTGTGATCCCTGTACCGGAGATGGGGCGGGAATCCTTCTCCAGATCCCCCACGAATTTTTCAAGAGGGCCGGGTCTGATGCTCGCGTCAAGATTCCGAATCGGGGTGAGTATGGCGTGGGCATGGTATTCCTGCCACGGCAGGAGGGACCCCGGAAACAGTGTGAGGCACTGTTCGAACGCATTCTGTCCGAAGAGCGAGTACGCTTACTCGGCTGGCGTGACGTGCCGGTCAAGCGGGAAGCGATTGGCATACAGGCGCGTCGGACCGAACCCGCTATGCGCCAGATTTTTATCGCACGCGATGCCCTGAGCGAGGCGGAATTCGAGCGCAAGCTGTACGTGATTCGCAAGCGGATTGAGCACGCAGTCCGTGAATCAGCGATCGAGGATCGCGAGACGTTCTATATTCCGAGCCTTTCCTGCAACACGATTTGCTATAAGGGCTTGCTGCTGCCGTATCAGATCCCGCAGTACTACCAGGATCTCACGGATTCCACCATGACTACCGCGATGGCCGTCATCCACTCGCGGTTCAGCACCAACACATTTCCAACCTGGCCACTGGCACACCCCTACCGGTACATCTGCCATAACGGTGAGATCAACACACTCAAAGGTAACGTGAACTGGATGCGAGCCCGTCAGGGCCGCCTCCAGTCAGAGCTCTTCGGGAACGATATCCCCAAGCTCTTCCCCATTGTCTACGAACATCAGAGTGATTCGGCCTGCCTCGATAATGCCCTGGAGTTCCTTGCGATGGGGGGCCGGTCTCTGCCTCACGCGATGATGATGCTCATCCCGGAGCCATGGGTCAGCAATCCGCAAATGGGTCTCGATCGCAGGGGCTTCTACGAATATCACGCGGCAATGATGGAACCCTGGGATGGTCCCGCCGCTGTGTGTTTCATGGACGGGAAGGTCATTGGTGCGACATTGGACCGCAATGGTCTCCGTCCCTGCCGATACCAGGTGACCACCGATGACCTGGTCGTCCTTGCGTCTGAAGCCGGCGTCTTGCCAGTCGAGGCCAAGCACATCCGCCAGAAGGGCAGGTTGCAACCCGGCCGCATGTTCCTGGTGGATACGATCCAGGGCCGGATTATCGACGACGAAGAGATTAAAGCAGACATTGTCGGTCGCAAACCGTATCGCTCTTGGGTCACCCAATACCGAGTCTCGTTGGATGAGCTCCCGGAGCCGTTGAATGTCCCCCAGCCGGACCACCAAACAATCCGGAAGCGCCAACAGGCCTTCGGCTATACGGTTGAAGAGCTCAAGATGGTGATCACACCTATGGTGGTCACGGGTGAGGAGCCGGTCTCCTCGATGGGTACTGATACCCCGCTTGCCGTGTTGTCGGAACGCCCGCAACTACTGTTCAAGTATTTCAAACAACTCTTTGCCCAGGTCACGAATCCGCCGATCGATCCGATCCGCGAGCAGCTCGTCATGTCGCTGGTGACGAACATCGGGCCGAAGCCCAACGTCATGGCTGAGAAGCCTGATGCGTGCCGTCGCATCAAGGTTCAGCAGCCGATTTTGACGAACGCCGATCTGCAGAAGGTCAGGGACATTGCGGACCCGCATTTCAAGAGTAAAACGCTGCGCACGCTGTTCCGCGTGAAAGAAGGCCCAGATGGATTGGGAGCAGCAGTCGATGACTTGTGCCGGCAGGCTTCGCAGGGGATCAAGGACGGGTACAAATTTCTCATCTTGAGCGACCGCGGCGTGAACGCCGAATGGGCCCCAATCCCAAGCCTGTTAGCCGTCTCTGCGGTTCACCACCACCTCGTACGCGAATGCACGCGAACCGAAGTCGGGCTGATCCTGGAAACCGGCGAGCCACGTGACGTGCACCATTTTGGCTGCTTGATCGGGTACGGCGCCGGCACGGTGAATCCGTACCTCCTCTTTGAAACGCTGGTGGACCTGGAGCGGGATGGCTATTTGCCGGAAGGCATCGATGCCGCCACGGCCGAAGGGAAGTTCATCAAGGCCATCAACAAGGGACTGCTGAAGATCTTCTCGAAGATGGGGATCTCAACCGTGCAGTCGTACTGCGGGGCGCAGATCTTCGAAGCAATCGGCCTGAGCCACGTGTTAGTGGACCGGTATTTCACGGGCACCGCCTCCCGCATCGAGGGGATCGGGATCAGGGAAATCGGGGAAGAAACGTTACGCCGACACTCGCAGGCTTACAACCCCGCGCCGATTCACCAACTGGACTTCGGCGGAGAGGTGCATTATCGCATTCAAGGCGAACACCACAATTGGAATCCAGAGACCATATATAAGCTGCAGCATGCGGCCAGGTCCAAGGATGCCAAGACATATGCAGAATTTTCAGAGCTCGTAAACGAGGAGAACAAACGCCGTTCAACTCTTCGCGGCTTGCTGGACTTGAAATTCCTGCCCGAGCCGATCCCGCTTGAAGAAGTGGAGCCGACTAAGGAGATCGTGAAGCGGTTCACAACGGGCGCGATGTCGTTCGGTGCCATTAGCAAGGAGGCTCACGAGACGCTTGCCATCGCCATGAACCGGCTCGGTGCCAAGAGCAACACGGGAGAAGGGGGCGAAGATCCTGAACGCTTCATCCCTTTACCCAATGGCGACTCAAAGAATTCGTACATCAAACAGGTGGCTTCGGCCCGCTTCGGGGTGACGTCACACTATTTGGTGAACGCACATGAGTTGCAAATCAAGATGGCACAGGGGGCCAAGCCAGGCGAAGGGGGGCAGTTGCCGGGCCATAAGGTCGATGAAGTGATCGCGCGCCTTCGGTACTCCACGCCTGGAGTGCAGTTGATTTCTCCGCCTCCGCACCACGACATCTACTCGATCGAGGATCTGGCCCAGTTGATCTTCGACCTCAAGAACTCCAATCCAGAAGCAGCCGTGTCGGTCAAGTTGGTTGCAGAGATAGGCGTGGGCACAGTCGCCGCTGGCGTCTCCAAGGCCCATGCAGACAAAGTTCTGATCAGCGGGGATTCCGGAGGCACTGGAGCCTCGCCGCTGTCCTCGATCAAGTATGCCGGTGTGCCGTGGGAGTTAGGTCTCGCCGAGACGCATCAGACGCTAGTGCTCAACGATCTCCGTGGACGTATCACGGTGGAAACCGATGGGCAGATGAAAACCGGCCGGGATGTTGTGATTGCCACGTTGCTTGGGGCAGAGGAGTATGGCTTCTCCACCGCACCGCTAATCGTCGAAGGCTGCATCATGATGCGCAAGTGTCACTTGAATACCTGCCCAGTCGGCGTCGCGACGCAGGATCCGGTGTTGCGTAAGAAATTCGACGGTCAACCCGAGCACGTTGTCAATTACTTCTTCTTCGTGGCTGAGGAAGCACGTGAGTTGATGGCGAAGCTCGGTTTCCGCACCGTCAACGAAATGGTGGGGCGCGTGGACAAGTTGAAGGCTCAGAAGGCGATCGATCACTGGAAGGCAAAAGGCCTCGACCTCTCGCCGTTGCTTCACCGGCCGGACGTTGGTCCAGAGATTGCCACCTACCGCGTGCAGCCGCAGGACCATGGACTTTCCACGATCCTCGATAACAAGCTGGTGGAGCTGTGCAAGCCGGCCATCGAACGAGGGGAGAAGGTCTCCCTCGAGTTGCCAATCCGAAACACGAACCGGACTACCGGGACTGTCCTGTCGAGTCATATCGCCCGGCGGTACGGGCTGGAAGGGCT
>JBHICF010000069.1:0-8881 GCA_046759485.1 Nitrospiraceae bacterium | reverse complement strand
CAAAAGGATACGAGCATCCGACTGGCCGGAAGCGGCCTGCGTATACGAATGAGGAGACGATCAAGGCGGCGATTGTTGCCGGAATCGATGCAGGTGGGAACCAGCTCCATCCTGAGATGCCCCGCTGGACAGGTCTGACGGTCAAGGATCTGGAGGACCTCATCGGATACCTGAAGACGCTTGGCGCAGTACGCCCACCTCCGCGAGGAGAATCGTACGGACTTTAATGTGGGAGTGCATGCGAATGGATCGTGAGGCTCACGCGTGGCGAGGTGTGCCGACTGCGCGCACGCTCGCATCGGTTGACACCTCGAATCCGCGTGTAATACGATGGGCCTGCTATCGGGCCGCATCGATGTGACGATCGGCTCGCAGATCGTGAACCCCTGAACCATTGACTTGAAGGAGGTTGTCCTGTGGCTGGTAACGTCATGAAGGTAGATGAAGCGAATTGGGATACAGAGGTGATGAAATCCCCAGACCTGGTATTGGTAGACTTCTGGGCGGTGTGGTGCGGGCCTTGCCAGATGGTTGCTCCCATCGTCGATGAGTTAGCGAATGAATACACCGGAAAGCTTCGGGTCGTGAAGTTGAATACGGATGAGAATCCTGAAGTTGCCAGCCGTTACCAGATTATGAGCATTCCTACGATAATGTTCTTCAAGAACGGCCAGCCGGTTGAGAAGTTGATCGGCGCGCGTCCAAAGCGACAATTCAAGGAAGTGGTCGATTCCCTGCTCGCCAAGTCCTCGACAACAGCGTGAAGTGCGGTCCAGCATGATTGGAGGGTATGCTCACCGAGCTGCGGATCTCCAACTTCGCGGTCATCGATCGCCTCAATCTTGAGTTCTCTCGTGGCTTGCATGTTCTAACCGGCGAGACCGGCGCCGGGAAATCCATCATCGTTGATGCGATCGCCCAACTGGTTGGAGAACGGGCATCGACGGATCAGATCCGTGCCCAGGCGGATGAGGCAGTGCTTGAGGCTGCCTTCTCTGTTCCAAGCTCAGGTCCGTTGATCCACAAGCTTCGTGAAGACGGGCTGCTTGGCGCTGAGGAATCCGAACTGATCATCCGCCGCATCATCTCACGCTCCGGTCGCAACCGACTCTACCTCAACGGCAGTCTCACGCCCCTCCACACGCTCCAGTCCCTTGCCGGTACACTCGTTGACATTCATGGACAGCACGAGCAGCAGTCACTCATGTCTGCCCAGACACAACTGGACACCTTGGATGCCTATGGCCATCTGCGTGAACTCCGGGAGCGCTACACGCAGGCATATCACCATTGGCAGACGGTGCAGCGTGAACTTGATCGCATGAGTCAGTTAGCTATGGAGAAGCGGCAGAGGGAGGAATTGCTTCATTTTCAGTTCCGTGAACTTGAGGAAGCCAAGCTGCAGCCGGGTGAAGAAGCTTCGCTCACGGCTGAGCGGCGACGATTGGCACATGCCCATCGTTTGGGGGAGCTCACAGAGCAGGCCTATGACTCCGTGTACGGGGCTGACTCTGCTCTGCTGAGTAGCTTGGGGAGAGTACAAAATTGTCTGAAGGAGCTGGGTTCTATTGATCCCGACACGCAAGCCTGGAGTTCACTCGGCGATGACGCGATGGTCCAACTGCGTGACTTGGCGCAGCAGCTTCGGGATTACCGTGAAGGCCTCGAGCATGATCCTGCACGCCTGGCTTCGATAGAGGAACGCTTGGAGATGCTGCGGCGCCTGAGGACTAAATATGGAGGGAATGAGGAGTCGTTGCTGAACCGCGCTCAGGAGCTGCAGGAGCAACTCCAGGAGCTGGAACAGAGTGAGACTCGGGTGAATGAAATTCGCCAGCTGACCGGCGAGGCCTTCACGCAGGTGGCAGCGCTCGCCGTTGAGCTCTCGGCACATCGAGCCCGAGCGGCGCGCGAAATGGAATCGCGGGTCAAAGACGAGCTCAGTGCGCTGCGCATGGACCATACGGGGTTCGAGATCCTCGTGCATACTGAGGAGAGTGAATCGGCGCTTGGCCCGACCGGACGGGATCGCGTTGAGTACATGTTGTCGGCTAACCCGGGCGAGCCGCTCCAACCGTTGCATCGCGTGGCGTCCGGTGGCGAATTGTCTCGCGTGATGTTGGCGATGAAGACGGTGCTGGCAGAGGCGGACCAGGTCCCCGTGTTAATCTTCGATGAGGTGGATGCGGGAGTGGGAGGGGCCGTGGCTGCAGTGATGGGCCGGAGACTCCGCGCGTTGGGAACCTACCACCAGGTCTTCTGCATTACGCATCTCCCCCAAATCGCGGCAGAAGCCGATGCGCACATCGTCGTAGAGAAAGACGTAATCAAGAAACGCACGGTGGCACGGGCACGGCCACTTGACCAAACCGGACGGCAGGAAGAGGTTGCACGGATGCTGGGTGGGCTGGCGGTGACCAAAACAGTCCGAGCCACCGCAGCTGAGATGATCGGAAAAGCTGGACGTCAGCCTTCGGTATCAGAGCGAGGAGGTCGCTAGTGCGGGGAGGGACTCTTTGCAGGCGTTCACTTCTCGTGCGAAGAGTTCGGCCAGGTATGGGTCAAAATGCGTTCCGGCTTGGCGGCGAACCTGTTCACTGGCCTCTTCGATCGACATGCCGCGATGTGTGGCATGCGCCGTCAAGAGATGGTCAAATGCTTGAGCGATACAGACGATCCTGGCATACAAGGGAATCCCTTCCCCGTGCAAGCCGTTCGGATATCCAGAGCCATCGAACCATTCATGGTGATAGGAGATAATTTGCCCAATTTCCGCAGGGAGCCGGAGGGGGAGGATCAATCGTGCTCCAATTTCGGGGTGCTGCTTGGCAGCCTCGCCGTCATCTGAGCTGCTGGCATCGGATGCGAGCTCATCGACCCCAATTTGCCCGATGTCGTGCAGAAACGAGCCAATGCTAATCATCTGCTGCTCGGCAGTTCTCATCTTCATGGCTTTGGCCAGCAAATTGGCGTAGAACGTCACGCGGTAGGAGTGTTGGAGCAAGGCCCGGCTCTTGGCTTCGAGCAGGTCAGAAAGGAGTGGGGCGTATTCCGTATACGCTCCAAACCGGGGGTCCGCTGCTTGTTTGGTTTGAGGCAACGAGAAATATCGCGTGCTCAATTGGTCCCAGGTAGTCGCGGAGTCCCGTTCCGTAGCCCATTCCGCTCGTGACGTTGCTAAGAAGCCTCTGACACAATCGAGCCGCTGCTTCTTCTCCAGAGTTTGGTTGATGAGGGTAATCAGCTCTGTCACATTGAACGGCTTGAGTAAGTACCCCGCCGCTCCGTAGCGAATCGCATCCATCGACGACTTCAGGCTTCCGTATCCGGTGATGATGATGATCTCAACATCCTCACGCTGATGTTTCATTTCCTGCAACAGCTCTACCCCATGACGGTCGGGGAGCTTCAAGTCCAGGGTGACTAAATCGACCGTCTGTTGACGAAACGCCAGCAAGGCCGCTTCACCGCTATCAACCATGTGGATGTTGTAAAACGGGCGGAGGATGACCTTGAGGGCGTTCCGGGGGCCTTCCTCGTCTTCGACGATCAGGATGGTCGGTTTTGTCGGTGTGGGTTGCATACAGCGATCTTATTCATTTGTTAAAAAAGGCAAAATCAATGCCATCGTTCAAAAATCGTCCGCCTAGATACAATCAATCGGCATCCTGGATGGTTCTCCTATTAAATTCGTCCGTTGCGGCCATTTGTAAGGGGAAGGGTATAGGGGACGTGTCGCTTCGTGACTGCTACGGGTGTTCAAAACTGAACACTGAGTGGCTTTATTGCAACACGTCAGTCTGTTCTGGGGCGGTTTGAAGATCTGGCCTGCTGATTCCGAGGGAGTCCATCCGGTACTTGAGGATTCGACGACTGATCCCCAGAAGGGCTGCAGCATGGGTCTGGACATAGTCAGTTCGCTTGAGTGCTTCTAGAATAATCTTCTTTTCGAACTCAACCACGGCCTTTTCGAGTGAGAGCTGACCGGTGAACACATCGTCTCGCAGCACGTCTGATCGCGCGTCGGTCTTCAGTGATGTGGGCAAATGTTCCGGTGCGATGGTCCCCGCGGTTGACCACACCATGGCTTGCTCGATCACGTTCTCCAATTCTCGAACGTTCCCTGGCCAGTAATACTTGACGATAATCTCCATTGCTTCCTTGGAGAATTCCATGGGCTGCCGGTGGTCTTCCTCTAGACGCTTGGCGAGAAAATGTTTAGCTAAGAGCGGAATATCTTCGCGCCGTTCGCGTAAGGGCAGAAGGTACAGCGAGACGACATTGATCCGGTAATAGAGATCTTCACGAAATTCTCCACGCCGCAGCAGCTCTTCCAGGTTCTTATTGGTGGCGGCCATAATTCTCACATCGACCTTGATGGGGTGGGTGCCTCCGATTCTCAGGAACTCTCGTTCCTGCAAGACTCGGAGAAGCTTCGCCTGTGTCGCCTGACTGAGATCACCGATCTCGTCGAGGAAGAGGGTTCCACTGTGGGCCAACTCGAATTGGCCGACCCGGCGCGCCTGGGCATCGGTGAACGACCCTTTTTCATGACCAAAGAGCTCACTTTCGATGAGGGTTTCCGGCAGGGCCGCGCAGTTGATGGCAATAAACGGGCGGTCCCGCCGAGCACTGTTGTAGTGCAGCGCCCGTGCGACAAGCTCTTTACCGGTTCCGCTCTCGCCGGTGATCAACACGGTGGCGCGAGAGTCAGCTACTTGTTCGATTTTAGTGTAGATCTCCTTCATCGCTGAGCTCTTGCCGATCAGGTTGTGAAAGGCATATCGCTTGACGACCTGAGCACGGAGGTAGCGGACTTCCCGTCCTAATTGTTCCGTTTCGAGGGTTTTGGAGATGATAAGGCGAAGTTCATCGACATCGAAGGGTTTGGAGACGTAGTCGGCCGCCCCCATCTTCATCGAGTCCACCGCTGTCTTGACGGTCTTGGTTCCCGTCAGCATGATGACCGGGATGCTGGCATCCTCGGACCGCATGGTCTTGAGGAGCGCCAGCCCGTCCATCCCTGGCAAAACCACGTCCAGGAGAACCAGGTTCGGGGACTCACGTCGGAACCGCGTGAGCGCCTGGTTGGCGTCAGATGCGCAGATGACATCGTAGGTCGGTTCCAGTACCGCCTTCAGGGAGCTGCGTACGCTGGCCTCGTCATCAACCAATAGAACTCGTTGTTTCATGCTCCTCTCGTTCCTTCAACGATCCGCTGTGTACGTGATGGACTGGCAGGTTGACGAAGAAGTTGGTGCCAGTCCCAACCTTGCTTTCGACTTCGATATACCCGTGATGTTCTTCGATGATCTGATGGACGATCGTCAGACCCAGGCCAGTACCTTCCCGCTCCCCACTCTCGTGCTTGGTGGTGTAGAACGGGTCGAATATGTGCTCTAGGTCTGCAGTGCCGATACCTGCCCCGGTGTCAGCGACCTCGATCTGTACCCAGCCGTCGCCGCTGGGTTTACTGAGGCGGCGGGTTTTGACGGTCAGTCGTCCTCCGCCATCTCCAATCGCATCCATGGCATTAAGGAACAAGTTTAGCAGAACTTGTTTAATTTGCTGGCGATCCAGGCTCACACGAGGGAGATCACGGGCCAAGTCCTTCTGAATGCTGATAGATTTGCTGCTTGCCTTCACCTCAACAAAATAGAGGCAAGAAGCCACCACCTCATTGATATCCTCCTCTGTGAACTTGGGCTCCATGTACCGGGCGTAGTCGAGAATCTCCTGGATCAGGCGTTCGATACGGTGAACATCTTCGATCGCCACATGGCTGAATTGGCCAATAAACTCGTCGTCATCCTTCCTCTCAGGGGCGAGCTGAACAAAGGTCTTAATGGATGTCAGTGGGTTGCGGATTTCATGTGCGAATCCCCCGGCGATGGTTTCCAGGGAGCGCAGACGGTCCGTGCGGCGCATCAGAATCTTTGAGCGCTTGAGATCTTCATAGAGCACAGCATTGTCCAATGCCACGGCTGCATTCTGGGCCAGGATAGTGAGAAGGCCCAAGTCCTCGTGGGAGTACGGATCTTTGTTTCTCCGCCTCCCTAGGTTAATGAATCCAATCAGATGCTCTTTATTGATAAGTGGGATGCACACCTCGGCTTCCAGCTGTTGGAGGATGTGAACAATGGGTTGCACGGCCTTCGAGTAGGGAGTGTATTTCAGCTCCTCACGTACGACGGTCGTCTTTGCCTGAGCGAGATAGTGCGGGAGCCCGTCATTTGAGGTAAACCTTGATGCCCCTAACTCAGGAATTTCAATGCCGTGTGCTGCCGCGACAGCGTAGTACCCTCGCTCCTTATCGAGGAGGAAGAGGGAGATCTTATCAATCCCCATGACTTTTGAGAGCGTGGTCATGATCGTGTTGTTCAGTGCATCCAGGTCAAGAATGGTGACCATCGCTCTGCTGAATGCTGTCAAGGTTTCATAGGCGTCGTAGCGTTTTCTGAATAACGCCTTGGCGGTCACCTTTTCCATCTGACGCGGGAGATTCACCAGTAATCCCGCAAAGACCAGAGACGTTGCCAGTAAGACCCCCGCTAAAAGGTATTGCATCGAATCCGTGAAGACACGGATCAGCATCAAGAGAGCGAAATAGAAGGCCAGAAGAGTCAGAATCGGTGTGTACGGTAAGGCCTTGGCCTTCTTCGGGAGGAGGGTCAAATCGAGCAGCTGATGCTTGACGATGGCGTAGGTGGCGATCGTGACCCAGAGACTCGCAAAGATATACCCCGCTGGGTAGAACTCAACGCCGTAGGACGGCAAGAAGTCGAACGATGCCCCCGCCCCAATCGTGAAGGCCCAAAGGAGATAACGTAGCTGGTTCGCTTCGTGGGGGATGGAATCCTTCTTGTCCTGGAACCCGAGGTAGAGTTGATAGAGTGACAATCCTCCCGCTGCCCACAAATAGCAGAGGAACGCAGGGTAGAGGAGACCGGCTCGAGGGTAGTGTCCCCAGGCGTACGAGTATTGACCATCAGTGAGGAGTGACGTCGGAATCAGGAGTAAGAAGAGGGTGCTGAGGACGTAGTGCGCGACGATCAACGCCTGATTGGCTCGTCTGGCGGCTAACCGCACACTGAAATGGTAAAAGAAGGCTGGGATGTAGACGGCACCCGCATACGCGAACTGTCCCCAGAATAAAGATTCAGCCTCGGTGGCAGACGAAAAGACCATGAAAAAACTAAAGAACCAGACGGAGGCGCCAAGACACACCAAGCTAAAGGTGAGATTGGAAGCTGAGCGAGCATTCCGCAGCAGGATCCATAGACTGCACGCCAGGACTAACGTGCCAGCAAGCAACGGGGGAATGGAAGGCAGCGTCGCACGATGACTGACCGCGATCCCCAGGTAAATCGGCAAGACGATTGCTCCAAGCAGGGCGGTATAGGCCACGCCTTTGTTGATGACGACAGAAATGTCCATCAGACGATATCGGACGATCGCGTAGGACATGAGGATCGGGTAGAGCGGCACCATAAAATTGAGGAATGGGTAGAGATCGATCTCGAAGACGGGTAAGAAGGACATACTCCCACCTGAGAATCCTACGGCGGTCGCCAAAAAGAAATATCTGATCTGGTTCCGTCTCGTGCCAGAGGCATGTTGATAGGCCTTGAGGAGCTCATAATGGCTGTAAATGATCATGCCGAAGAAAAACAGGACGAAGAACGGATAGACGGGACCGGGAGGGGAATCGTAGTAAAACTCGTTGAACACGAACCTCATCTCCCTGATGAAGAGATCCGTGGCGTTGGTCAGCAGAAACGCGGCGCCGATGACGTAGACGAACGTCAGCGTCTTGGGTCGCTTCAGGTCGAGGAATTTGTAGACAAAATGGAAAAAGAGGACAGGAATTGCGATGACGCCCACATGGGTGAGTCTCCACCAGAACCGGGCCGTGCTCTCGTCGCTCGCCGTGGCAATGTTGTAACCGCCGAAGCCCCATACGGCTACAGCCAGAGCGAAAATTGCCCACATGCGGTTGAGTTCATTTTTCCGGTCCTTCAGATAGACAAAGAGCCCGAGGGTGGAACTCGTCACCCCGATGAGCAGTCCTGAAAGTGCGAAGGGGTTCATCACGGCTCCAGCCGAACGATTACGTGCTCATGCTGCCGATTTGTCAGGTATCGAGACTTGTGCTGCACGATCAGAGAAGCCCGGACCATTCGAATCACGGAATTCGCAGGCTATGTGTATCTTCGAGAGACAGGGAGTCGGAAAAAGTCTTCCGTCCGTATTTCTTATGGGCGTTGGGAAACGTGCCATTCGCGACCTTGGCGCAGATGGCGATCTCTCCTGCTAAGGCAGTGGCGGCCAGAATTTCCGCAAACTTCTTCGACTGGCCGGGGCCGCTGCAGCCGAGCAGACCTAAGCACTCCCTCTGTGTCGCAAGATCCGTACCACCTCCGATCGTACCCACCAAAAGGCTTGGTAATTTGACGCTTACATAGAGGTCGCCCTCTTCGGTGACCTCGAAGTTCGTGACCCCGACATGGGAATCCACAACGCTTGCCACATCCTGACCGCAAGCGATGAACACCGCTGCAAGTGCGTTAGCTGTATGGCCGCTGATTCCGATCATCCCAGCATGGGTGGTGGACAGCCTGACAACCTGGTAGTAGTCCACGATCTCTTCGGGTGAGATATGGAAGATCCATTTGATCAGGCTGCGGGGAATGGTCACTTCTGAGACAACAGATTTGCCATATCCGACCACAAAATTATGGAAGCTCACCTTTTTCATCGATGAGAAATTTGACTGGAGATAGAACTTCTTCGGCTTCACGGCGGCCACGATATATTTGCATGCCTCCTCGGTCGCGAACGTGATCATGTTCATGCCCATGGCGTCGCCGGTGGTGTAGCA
>JBHICF010000068.1:0-8896 GCA_046759485.1 Nitrospiraceae bacterium | reverse complement strand
TCGCACTCTCCCATCACGACATCATAGGTGCCAAAGATGGTGATCATGTCGGAAATCAAATAGCCTCGCGCCATATGGTCAAAGGCGCCCATATGCACGAACGACGGCGAACGGATCTTCATCCGATAGGGACGTGGGCTGCCATCACTGATCAAGAAGAACCCTAGCTCGCCCTTCGGGGCTTCGATCGCACTATAGGTCTCGGCCCGGGGCGGTTTGAACCCTTGCGTGAAGATGATGAAGTGATGGATCAGGCTCTCCATATCCCGCATCACCTTCTCTTTCGGAGGCGGGATGACCTGCGGCATTTCAGCCATGATAGGGCCGGCAGGGAGCTGATCGACACATTGTCGGATAATCCGGCAACTTTGTCGCATCTCCTCCATACGGACCCAGTAGCGGTCATAGGTGTCGCCGTTCTTCCCCACCGGCACCTCCCAGTCCACTCTGCCATAGGCACCGTAGGGCTCCAGTTTACGAACGTCGTAGGCGACGCCTGAACCTCTCAGCACTGGACCGGTGAGCCCAAAATTGATGGCATCCTCCGCGGAAATGACCGCGATATCCTTGGTGCGGCCGAGCCAGATGCGGTTCGCCCTCAGGAGGTCGTCATACTCGCGGATGCGATCCGGGAAGGTATCCAGGAAGGTGCGCAACGAGGCGATCACCTCAGGGGTCAAATCACTGTCCACGCCTCCGATGCGGTAATAGTTCAGGGTCAGGCGAGCGCCGCAGAGCTTCTCGAACTGGTCCAGCAGGACCTCACGTTCCCTAAAGGTCCAGAAGAACACCGTCATCGCGCCGATATCAAGGGCTTGCGTTCCCAGCCAGAACAGGTGACCAACAATGCGCTGCATCTCGGCCACAATGGTCCTGACAAATTCGGCCCGCTCGGGCACGCGCACATTGAGCAGCTTCTCCACAGCGCGAACGTAGGCGTAGTTGTTGGTCATCGAACAGACGTAGTCCAGTCGGTCCGTGTGGGGGATAATCTGCATATATGCGAGACCCTCAGCCAGCTTTTCCACCCCGCGATGCAGGTACCCCAGGTCGGGCGTTGCCTTGACGATCCGCTCGCCATCGAGGGACAGTACGATCCGGATCACGCCGTGGGTACTGGGATGCTGGGGGCCCATGTTCAACAGCAACTCTTCCTGCCGGTAGGGCAAGGACGAAGCGGGCGGCTCGTCGCTCAAAAAAGCTTTCCTCTGTTCCTTCGGAACCTCGCCGTCGGGCAGGTCCATGCCCGGCTCGTCAAAGCGCGGAAGAAATTCAAACCGACTGCGCCATCCCTTTCCCTCGGTCGGGAAATCCTTCCGGAGCGGGTATCCCTCGTCAAAATCTTCGGGCAGTAGGATGCGCCGCAAGTCCGGATGGCCCTTGAACGTGATGCCCATGAGGTCATATACCTCACGCTCGAGGAAGTTGGCTCCCTTCCAGACCCCGGTGACCGAATCAATGGACGGGTCGTCTTCGCTCACCCGTGCTTTAAGCCGGATGCGGATCCGGTGGGGAAGAGAGAGTAGGTGGTAGATGACCTCGAAGCGCTTCTCATCATCGGGATAGTCGGCCGAGCAGATGTCCGTGATATGGTCGAAGGCGGAGCTCGGGTCGTCGTGCAAAAACTTCGACACGTCCACAATGTGTTCCGCCGCGACGCACGCCGAGAGCTCGGATCGGTCCGTGTCCTCGTGGACCGAGAGCACGGCCGTCGGACACCTGGCCTTCAGTGTTTCGAGCAATGGATGCATAGTTGTCATCGGACCGACCTGATGAGTGATGCGATGGCGCCAAGGCGCTATACCCCACTCATCACGAGTCCTATGCTATTTCACAAACACTTTCTCGCGTTGAATCTTTTCCTGGAGCTTCAGCAAGCCGTCGATCAGCGCCTCCGGACGAGGCGGGCAGCCCGGCACGTAGACATCCACCGGCACGATCTGGTCCACCCCCTGCACGACGCTATAACTGTTGTAATGATTGCCCGAGGTCGCGCAGGATCCCATCGAGATGACGTACCGTGGCTCCGCCATCTGATCATAGATTCGCCTGATGACCGGCGCCATTTTGCGCGCCACGGTCCCTGCCACGATCATCACATCCGACTGGCGGGGCGATGCGCGAAATACGCCGGCGCCGAACCGATCGATGTCGTAGCGTGACGCCACGGTCGCGATCATCTCAATGGCGCAGCACGCAAGGCCGAACGTCATCGGCCAGAGCGACGACTTCCGGGCCCAATTGGTCAGGGCATCCAGCGTGGTCGTCATCACGTTTGCGTCGAGTTGCCGCTCAAGCATACCCATTTAAGCACCCATGAGCCCTTCGTACGTCTTGCTGGTCCCGTGCCTTAGTCCCAATCGAGGGCTCCCTTCTTCCACGCGTACCAGTAACCCACGAGCAGAATCAGGATGAACAGACCCATCTCAAGCAGGCCGAGCAATCCCAGCAACTGAAAGTCAACCGCCCAGGGAAACAGGAAAATAAACTCAACGTCGAAAATGACAAACAACATCGCGATGACGTAATACCGCATCGGGAAAGGCGTCCGGGCATCGGAGAACAGTGGGCTCCCGCTCTCGTACGGAACCAGCTTGGCCCGATACGGGCGGCGTGGTCGAAAGAGTATCCCCACAATCAGCGGGGCCGCGGCAAACCCCACCGCAATGACGATGAACACAAGGATGGGGATATAGTTGAGCGGAACGCCTTCGCTTGACATAGCTACATCGCGTGCAGCCGTTTCACGTGTGATCGTGTCAATTCGGAACGCCGAGCGTCGACACAATCACGGCCAGGCGCATGCTGGCCGTGTTGATCAGTGTTCAGACGCTGGACGGGGCCGGAGCCAATGATGACTCAAAGAACGGTTTATATCGGAGGCCCTCGAGTTCCGGACGGTCCAGACCCTGGTGTTGGATCAACACCTTGAATGTACGGCCCATCCCTTCAGGGCGAAGCAGGTGGATGGCTGCCTGAAATCCCGGTGAGTCGGAGGCCAGTGACTGCAAGGCCTCTTCGGCGCCGAGCCCCATCAGGAAGCTCATCTGATTGGTAAATCCGGTCACGTGCAATCCGGCTTCTTCCCCGATCGTGGCAAGACTTGTAAAATCCACGTGCGCGGTCATATCTTGCCATCCGACTCGCACGTAAGGGTCATCCGACACCCTGTGCTGGGTATAACACACAAGAGTCCCCTTCCGCCGATCTTCCCCATACAGGTCTTGCCCGGTATGTCCATAGTCGATAGTGATGACAAATCCACGTCCCATCACACGAGCGACCTCTTGCATCCATGCCAAGGAGGCTAAGTTGATCTCGGCGCAAGTGCCTTCGGGAAGGTGCACCCCGAGTGACTCCAGGCGTTGGAGCTGCTGCAGGAGCGGAGTCGAGCAAGGGAGGAGACGCTCACAGAATCGGTCCTCCACACAATCGACAAACACCTCCTTGGTCTGACCCTCCGTAACCCGGACGCGGTGGACGGGGAAGGCATCAATCAGCTCGTTCGAGAACAGGATGCCAACCACACTCTGGTCGGACAGCTCCTTCAAGTCGTTCAGCCATTGGACCCGCCCTGGAGTGTCGAGACAAGGAGCGAGGAGACGCTGCTGGGACGACACCATGGCTGGGCTTCGTTCAACGATGAGATACCGTAGACGCTTGAAGAGTGTTTCATCCGTTCCGGCGCAGTGCTGGAGAAAGTCACGGGCGAAGAAGCCCTTCCCGGCCCCCATCTCGACAAACATGAAGGGATCGGGCTGACCCAGGAGTGTGTCAATCTGACGGGCTTGGCGGACGACCGCCTGGGCCAACACCGGGTGTACCTCGCTGCTCGTGTAGTAATCTCCGGTCCAGCCGATTCGCTCCGAGGCGGACCCATCATCCTCACGCATGTAATACCCGTACTGAGGATGGTACAAAGCCAGGTCCATGAAACGGGCAAACGGAATGGGCCCTGAAGTCGAGATTTCTTCAGTGATTTTTGCAACCAGAGCCGGTTGCCCGGTCGGCATAGGTCCCCTCCAGGCCTCTACAAAACGGGAAATGGGAACCGCTACCTTAGCCGTTGCAGAGAGGCCAAGTCAAGCCCAAAGACCTTGAAAGGACAACAGATTTTCTACGTTCTGGGGGAGGAAAGCTTGGCAGTTTGCTGCCGATCCGCGGGGTTCCTCTCATGGGGGTGCAGTAGGGTGTGAAGGAGCTTCAGGAGACGATTACCCGCCGTGACATTTCTTGAATTTTTTTCCACTTCCGCAATAGCAGGGATCGTTTCGGCCGACCTTTTCATGCGGTCGATGGACGGTCTGAGGAGGAGCCTGCCCCTCGCCGCGGCCGAACGTCATTCGGCTCGGTGGGCGGGGACGAGAGGGTCTTTCGCCGCCGGGCTCGCCCTTGATAGCCTGGACGTGGAACAGGCGGCGGAGGGTGTCGGCTTTGATCCGCTCCATCATCGCCGAGAACATGTCATAGCCTTCCCGCTTATACTCGAGGAGCGGGTCTTTTTGGCCATAGCCACGGAGCCCGATCCCGTCCCGAAGCTGGTCCATCGCCAGAAGATGGTCTTTCCAGTGGAAGTCGATGACTTGCAGCAAGACCATCTTCTCAAGCTGGGACAGGAGGTCCGCCCCGAGCTCCTGCTCCTTGAGTTTATAGGCCTGTTGCACTCGTTCTCCGAGTTCGCCCTGCAAGGCGTCGCGCCCCATGTCCTTGAGCGCATCCATGCCCGCCGAGAGGTCAAGAGCGAACTGGGCCTGGAAGGCCTCTCGAAGTCCGCCGTAATCCCATTCCTCGGGGTATTGATCGGCAGGGCAATATGCATCGACGAGCGAACCCACCACATCAGCAGTCATCTCTGTCAGTTCTTCTGAGAAGGACGCTTCGACCAAGAAGGCATGTCTGTGCTGGTAGATGACCTCACGCTGCTTGTTCATGACGTCATCGTACTCGAGTAACTGCTTCCGGATGTCAAAGTTGTGCGCCTCAACCTTCTTCTGCGCGTTTTCAATGGCTCGGGTCACCATCCTGTGCTCAATCGGCACGCCTTCTTCCATGCCGAGCTTGAGCATCAGATTAGACACGCGTTCGGAGGCGAAGATACGGAGCAGATCATCCTCCAGAGACAGATAGAATCGCGATGAACCGGGATCCCCTTGTCGGCCGGATCGACCGCGAAGCTGGTTATCGATTCGCCGACTCTCATGCCGTTCTGTTCCGACAATGTGGACTCCTCCCGCAGCCACGACGTCACGCTTGTCGGTCTCACAGTCGGCTTTAATTTGTTCGTAGATGGTCTTCTTACGTTCCTCGGTCAGATTCTCGTCCTGATACAACACGCGTTTGAAGAGGAAATCCGGGTTCCCACCAAGGACGATATCCGTACCCCGGCCGGCCATATTCGTGGCAATGGTGACAGCAGCCTTCTGGCCCGCCTGGGCGATGATCTCCGCTTCTTTCTCATGGTATTTGGCGTTGAGCACGTTGTGCTTGACGCCCTGGCGCTTGAGCAATCCCGCCAGGCGTTCGGACTTCTCAATGGAGATGGTGCCCACCAGGACTGGCTGGCCGCGCTGGTGGCAATCGTTGATCTCCTCCACGATGGCCGTGAACTTCTCCTTTTCAGTCCGGTAGATGACATCGGGATTGTCGGTCCGGATCATCGGACGATTGGTGGGGATCACGTTGACGTCAAGGTTGTAGATCTTCGCGAACTCGCTAGCTTCCGTATCTGCAGTGCCGGTCATCCCAGCGAGCTTGTCATACATCCTGAAGTAGTTCTGGAAGGTGACCGATGCCAGCGTCTGGTTCTCATTCGCGATCTTGACGCCTTCCTTCGCCTCGACCGCTTGATGGAGGCCGTCGCTCCAGCGGCGTCCCGGCATCAAGCGCCCGGTGAACTCGTCCACGATCAGGACCTCACCATCCTTCACCACGTAATCCACGTCCCGTTTGTAGAGCGCGTAAGCCTGAAGCGCCTTGACGACGTGATGGACCAGATCCATGTGCTCGAGATCATACAGGTTGTCCACGCCCAGCAGCTTTTCGACCCGGGCGTTGCCTTCTTCAGTGAGCGACGCGGTCTTGGTCTTTTCTTCGATCGTATAGTCGCGCTCCATCTTGAGCTGGGGAATGATCGCGTTGATGCGATAGTAGAGATCGGTGGACTCTTCGGTGGGGCCCGAGATGATCAGTGGCGTGCGGGCTTCGTCGATCAAGATGCTGTCGACCTCGTCCACGATCGCGTAATGTCTTCGCTGCACGCACTGGTCGATGCTGGCCACGATGAGGTTGTCGCGCAAGTAGTCGAACCCGAACTCGTTGTTCGTGCCGTAGGTGATGTCAGCATTGTAGGCTTCCTGCCTCGAGCACGGACGGAGATGTTGAAGTCGCTTGTCCGCAGCGTCATACGCGGGGTCATAGAGGAACGAGGCATCGTGCTGGATGACGCCGAGGGAGAGCCCGAGCCCGTGGTAGAGCGGGCCCATCCATTGAGGATCGCGCTTGGCCAGGTAATCATTCACCGTGACCAGGTGGACGCCTTTCCCGGAAAGCGCGTTCAAATAGAGAGAGAGGGTCGCGACGAGGGTTTTCCCCTCGCCGGTTTTCATCTCAGCGATTTTGCCTTGATGGAGGACGATGCCACCCAGGAGCTGGACATCGAAGTGCCGCATGCCGAGCTTGCGTTGGGACATCTCGCGACAGACCGCGAACGCTTCGGGCAAGAGATCATCCAGGAGTTCTCCCGCTTCGAGCCGCTTCCGAAACGCTTCTGTCTTGTCTGCCAGGGCCTGGTCTGAGAGGGGAGTGACGCTCGGTTCGAGAGCGTTAATCCGATCGACCATGGGCCGGAGGCGCTTGATCTCACGGTCGTTCTTGCTGCCAAAGATGATGTTGAGCAGAGGTGCCAGCATGCGTACACTCGTTTGGGCGAAGGACTACTCTCTATGATGATGAGTATACAGCAAATTTTGGAGGAATCCTATCTGAAAGGCCGAACCGGTGAGGAACCATCCTGCACAGGCTCCTGTTCACTACGTAGAGAGAGTGGGTCAGTGAGCCAGTCCGGCGCAGGGCCCTGCCGAGAGGACATGGAACGAATAGGGTCGCTTCAGTATGAATCCAAGAGCTTTCGTCTCATCTCCTGGAACTCTTCTTCCGTGATCAGTCCCTCGTCCCTCAGCTCGTTGAGTTCACGCAACCTGTCGGCGACCGAAGATTCTGGCGAAATCTTCTGTTGCTTGGAGGAGTTCCTGACGTCGCCCGTGCGGTCGACAGACCGGAGCAAGGCGCGATACTCAATCACCACATGTTGGGGGAAGACCGTGACGAGAGACTTCCAGCCCTTTTGAGGCTTCACTTTTCCGTAGGGCCCCGGGTCAATCTCATACGAGGGTTTCGCGAGAACAGTCAGTGGGTGAGCGCGCGTCTTGTTGACTTCATGCTCCCCAACGGTGGGATGGCGATAGTTCGCGAGACGCAGGTGGAGCTGGTCATCTTCGATATACAACGCGCCGGAGGTGATCTCTCTGATGGCTTTCTCGCGTGGCAGGTTGAGGTAAAACTCAACATCCTCGAGCGGCGTGGCGCGTTGTAACGCCTCGGTGACATGGCGAGAGATGAATTTGGTGACTTCATCAGAAAACAACGCCGAGGGTTCTGAGCCTGTCGGGCGCGTGGCATAGTCAAATGGTCCCTGTGGCTGAGGCGCGCGCGGGGTCGCCGAAACGGCTTCGAGCACAGCCGTGAGCTGAGCCTGACTCAAGGCCGCGGGATGGCTATGTTCTTTCGCGCTGCCACGGTAATTGACCGCAAGCCGGACTACCCGCTCCTCGTCTTCGTAGACCACACGGGATGCAGGAGGCGTGGTGGCACAGCCCAGGCATGCGAGGAGGATCGCATGCACGAAAAACTGTGCCACCACCGTTGGCCTGTTACCGCCAGCGCCCATATGGGGTTCCGCGTGTTCAGGAAGTAGCCAAGCTAGCTCGTTTCCCCTGAGAAGTCGAAGAAATGCACGACACCAGTGAGGAAGCTGACCCCCTGCGCCAGGGCACCGTTGAAGTCCCGGGCCAGGGGAGCCTGACCATAGAAGTACCAGTTCGTATTCTGCGCCAGGGCCAGGTTGATGCCTGGCGTGAAAAACAGCGCGGTCGAACCGGTATTTGCGACCCCTCGAGTCCGCACCACAGGGTCAAGGGTGGTCTTCCCCGTCGGCGCGCTGGTGGGTCCGGCGGCTTCTAGATTGCTATCAAATTTGTCCTGGACGGCGTATCGGTAGTTTAATTGTGCGGAAAGTGTAATCTTGGGCGTCACGAGCCAATTCACGCCGCCACTCAGAATATATCGGTCGCCGAACTGGTAGTTGAATTTGTTCTCGAACGTATGCTCATAGGTGAATGAGAGGAACTGATTCAACCGATGCGGAAGCAGCTCATAGGACTGGAACAGATGGCCGATGAAGCCGTAATTCCCCCGTCCCACCTGCAGCCACGGTTCCTGGATCTTTCCCTCGCGGTTGCGTGCCTGGAAGTTCCCGGTGGGAAAGTCCACCCCGAGCCCCACCACAACCAGGCTGCGCAACGTCGGGAGGAATCCATACTTCCCCATCAGGCGGATATCCCCCAGTCCTGATGCGTCAAAGTTTTCGAACTCTCCTTCTGGCTCCGCGTCGTTCACGCCGACCTCGATATTATGGTCATGGTCGCGAAATACGACGGGGATAGTGAGCTGGACCGTGATGTTGTCGGTCACCCCATAATTCATGTTGAACTGGATCTGCTGATTGATCGTCTGGAATTCGAAATGCTCGCCCAGGATTTGCTCTTGCCCTTCGAGCTCGACAGCGGCAATCCGATTCTGTGGGCCAAACATCGGGGCGTACTGGTACGCCACATCCACC
>JBHICF010000067.1:0-8993 GCA_046759485.1 Nitrospiraceae bacterium | reverse complement strand
CGATAGAGAACTGGCTGTACTCGAAGACGCGTGGCCCAACATTCTACGCCAGTCTCTAACCCACAATCAACGCCCAGCCAGGCCTCACCGCCGCCAAACGAGGCACTCGTACCGTCCAAGTCAGCCTGCCACCGACCCTGCCTTGCTCTTCGGTCAGTTGACAACCAGAAAATGCCGAGTGTACGATGGCTCCCTACAGCTAGGGGAGCCTTTAAGAGCCGCTCGGAGGAACCTCCCTCGACTGCAGCGCACGACGCGGTCCTATTACCCTCGATCGTGTCACTGCTACGTTACTCTGCGAGCAGCTCTTGGCTGAGAGTCCGGGGATCGGACGACCCTCACAACCTGACCTGGATAATACCAGCGTAGGGAAGCGGTCGAAGACGCGGGCTTATGGAGCGTATCCAAGCCGCACCCTCACCTGGTGCGGCTTTTTTTATATCAGGGCCAACCGAAGAAAGGATTCCTTCCTATGAGCACACCGCAGGCGAGCGATCAGGACGCAGAACGTGGTAATGGGCAGAAGCAAGTCGCTTGGGCTTTGAGCACTGCACCGTTCCCAGCGTCACAAAAGGTTTACGTCCAGGGGATAGGGCCGGACGTCCGGGTGCCCATGCGGGAGATCACCCTTACTCCCACGCAGCCGATGAACGGTGACCCCGCGACTCCAAACCCAGCCGTAACCGTGTACGACACGTCAGGCCCATATACAGACCCTCACGCGAAGATTGACATTCGTACGGGACTCGCTCCGCAACGCAGTGGCTGGATCCTGGGTCGAAACGATGTGCAGGAACTGCCAACCGTCACCTCCGAGTATGGCCGGCGGCGCGCAGCAGATCCCAAATTGGCGGGGCTCCGGTTTCAGCATATCCGGAAACCGCTCCGTGCCAAACCGCAGATGAACGTTACACAGATGCACTATGCTCGACAGGGAACCGTTACACCTGAAATGGAATATATCGCCATTCGGGAAAACCAGTCTCGTGAGATAGTCCGCAGACAGGTCACGTCGCGTAACGGTCATGGCGGCGGCGTTGCTCAACATCCAGGCCAGGCCTGGGGGGCAGCCACCCCCGAGTGGATCACTCCGGAGTTCGTTCGGGACGAAGTCGCGCGGGGGCGGGCCATCATCCCCGCCAACGTCAACCACCCGGAAAGCGAGCCGATGATCATTGGCCGGAACTTCCTGGTCAAGATCAACGCCAACATCGGGAATTCGGCTGTTGCCTCCTCCATTGAGGAAGAGGTTGACAAGATGATCTGGGCCACTCGTTGGGGTGCTGACACGGTGATGGACCTATCGACGGGCAAGAACATCCACGAAACGCGTGAATGGATCCTTCGCAACTCGCCTGTCCCGATCGGCACCGTGCCCATTTATCAGGCGTTGGAGAAGGTCGGTGGGAAGGCCGAGGAGCTCAGCTGGGAAATCTATCGAGACACGTTGATCGAGCAGGCCGAGCAGGGAGTGGACTATTTTACGATCCACGCCGGGGTCCGGCTTCGATATGTCCCGATGACCGCCTCACGGATGACCGGCATCGTGTCCCGGGGGGGCTCAATCCACGCCAAGTGGTGTTTGGCGCATCATCAGGAGAACTTCGCATACACCCACTTCGAAGAAATCTGTGAGATCATGAAGACCTACGACGTTTCGTTCAGCCTCGGGGATGGTCTGCGACCAGGGTCCGTTGCTGATGCCAACGATGAGGCTCAGTTCGCCGAGCTTGAGACGCTGGGGGAGTTGACGCAGATCGCCTGGAAGCACGAGGTGCAAGTCATGATTGAGGGCCCTGGTCATGTGCCCATGCAGTTGATCCACGTAAACATGCAGAAACAGCTCGCTGCCTGTCATGAGGCCCCGTTCTACACGCTAGGGCCGCTGACCACCGACATTGCTCCTGGCTACGATCACATCACCTCCGGGATTGGAGCGGCTATGATCGGATGGTACGGCTGCGCCATGTTGTGCTACGTCACACCGAAAGAGCACCTTGGACTTCCCAACAGAGAAGACGTGAAAGCAGGAGTGATCGCCTACAAGATCGCGGCCCACGCGGCAGACTTGGCCAAAGGTCATCCAGGCGCGCAGGCGCGTGACAACGCCCTATCCAAGGCGCGATTCGAATTCCGCTGGCAAGACCAGTTCAATTTGTCCCTGGACCCAGATACCGCCCGGGCGTTCCACGACGCAACACTGCCCGATCAGGCAGCGAAGGTCGCACACTTCTGCTCCATGTGCGGCCCCCACTTCTGTTCGATGAAGATCACTCAAGACGTGAGGGACTATGCCGCGCAGAAGCAGCTCGAGGAGCACCAGGCTATCCAAGTCGGTATGAAGGAAAAGGCGGAAGAGTTTAGAAAGACAGGAGCGGAGATCTACCGGTGAATATTCACGACCAACGAAGGATTGCCCTATGAGTAAGTCAAAGCCAGCCCCCTTGCGTGAGCGAGACGTGACCCGGCAGATTGCGCGGGAGTACTACAAGGAGTTCGATCAGCTCATTGAGAGCGATGTCATTGTCGTCGGCGCCGGTCCCTCCGGACTGCTCTGTGCCAGAGATCTCGCGGCGATGGGCTTTCGGACATTGGTGCTGGAGCAGGCGCTCGCCCTGGGCGGGGGGTTCTGGTCCGGTGGCTACTTGATGAACAAGGCCACAATCTGCGCGCCAGCAAACGAGATTCTGGACGAACTGGGAGTCCCCTGTAAACAGGTCAAGGATTGCGATGGCATGTACATCGTGGACCCACCCCATGCGACGGGCGCGTTGATTGCGAATGCCTACGCGGCGGGCGCGAAGGTCATGAACCTGACGCGCGTCGTGGATCTCATCCTCCGGAAGGACGGGGAACTGGAGGGCGTCGTGGTCAACAACACGACGGCGGAGATGGCGGGCCACGATGTTGTTCACGTCGATCCGATCGCGCTCGAGAGCAAAGTGGTGGTGGATGCCACCGGCCACGACGCGGTCGTGGTCAACCTCCTTCACCGTCGCAACTTGTCCAAACCGGTGCCCGGCAATGGCGCCATGTGGGTGTCGCGTTCCGAAGAACAGGTTGTTGAACAAACCGGAGAAGTGTACCCCAACTGCTTCGTCGTCGGGCTGGCCGTCGCCGCGGTGTATGGTACTCCTCGCATGGGTCCGGCGTTCGGGGCCATGCTCTTATCAGGACGCTACGGTGCGGAGTTGGTGAAGAAGAAGCTGAAGCACGAGTGATTGAAGTTGCGCGGGAGAGGATTCGGCGCTCCCCAACTGTCCAGACGCCAAGCCTCAGCAGGCACCTCGCTCGATCGCCAGGTTCGAGCTGAGCCCTCCCCACTTTTGACGCCGAAAATGGTATAAGTAGGAGTTATGGATATTCAGGATTTTCTTGTCCAGGGCGAAGGCAGGGAAGAGGAGAAGAAAGAGGCCTGGTACTCGTTCCAGAAGGCCTACGAGCATCAGATGAAGGGCGAACTGGAAGAGGCGGTCAACCTCTACAAGCGCTCGATCGAGCAACACCCCACCGCTGAAGCCTACACATTCCTGGGCTGGACGTACAGCTTCATGGGTCGTTTGGATGAGGCCATCGAGGAATGCCATCACGCGATCACGGTGGACCCGGACTTCGGGAACCCGTACAACGACATTGGCGCGTACCTCATTGAGAAGGGGCAGTTTGATGAGGCGATTCCCTGGTTTGAACAAGCGATGCAGGCCAGGCGCTATGAAAGTCCGGCATTTCCTCATCTCAACCTCGGTCGCGTCTATGAACGCAAAGGCAACTGGGACAAAGCAATCGATTGCTACAAGCAGGCTCTCACCCTGAACCCGAACTACGTACTGGCAAAGCGCGCGCTTGGCCGGCTCGTCAGTATGATGAACTAAGGATCAGCCTGGAGGACCGATATGGTGGACACGGCGCAGAGAGCCATCCTGGTCGCGGTGAACGACGTGTTTTTCTATACCAAAATCCGTGACGTGCTGCTTCCACAGGGCTATCTGATAGAGCGAGCCCGTACACGGGATGACGTGTCGGTGAAGGCGGTGAGCCTTCAACCCAGCGCGGTGATCCTCAACATGAACGATGAAAAGCTGGACGCCTTTAGTGCGCTGGAGCAGGTGAAGAGCGACGCCCGTTCGAAGACGATCCCGATTCTCGCCTTTGTGAACCATGAGGAAGTGGAAACCTGGCGGCGGGCGAAGGAACTGGGCGTCACGAAGATCGTCTCTCGGAATGAGTTCTCCTCGCGTACGCGAGACTTGATCGAAGAAGTGGTAGCCAGCCAGCAGGCGAGCGTCAACCAGGAGCAGACCGCTGATGTGTCCCTCGAAGGACGGCCAAAATGAAACAACCTCGGTTACGGGATCAACACCACAAACGTGGCGCCGTCTTCGGCGAGGTCACAGGCTGGGAGATGCCGGTCCATTATGGCAACCCGACCGCCGAGCATGCTGCGGTCCGGAATGCGGTTGGATTGGCTGACCTCTCTCATCGGGCGCGGATCCGCGTCACCGGTGACGATCGTGTACAATGGCTCCAGAGCGTGATCAGCAATGACATTCTCCCGCTGACGCCGGGCTCAGGCTTGTACTCAAGCCTGCTCACACATAAGGGGAAAATGCTCACCTACTTCCGCGTGTATGCCCTGACCGATTCCCTGTTGGTTGAAGACGTCGGCGAAATCGGCGACACCACGTTCCAAGCCCTTCGCAAGTTCTTGCTGTTTGGTACGAAGGCCAAGATGGAGAGCTTGACCGAGAGCTGGGGTTCACTACTCGTCAGCGGCCCGAAGGCCGCCTCGCTCATGCACGCTGCGTTCGGTCTTGAGGTCAGTGCGTTGAGGCCCCTGGGATTCGTGACACAGGACATCGGAGGCCGTCAAGCTCTGGTGATCCGTACGGATGAGACCGGCGAAACGGACCTCGAAATCATGTCCCCGGGCGACGGACTCGCGGCGACCTGGGAGCGACTCTGGGACATCGGCACGCCGATGGGGTTGCAAGCCTTCGGGGATCAGACCCGTGAGGTCTTACGGATCGAAGCGGGTCTTCCTAGAGCTGGAGCTGACTTGAACGAGCAGATTGTTCCACCAGAAGCCAATCTGGAGGGGACAGCGTTCAGCTTGACGAAGGGCTGTTATCCGGGGCAAGAAGTCGTGGCTCGGATGGATACCTACGGGGGCGTCCGCCGGCGTCTCGTCGGGTTGGCCATCCAAGACTCAGCCATCCCGCCACCTGGCGGCAAGATTTTCAGCGGCGAGCGGGAAGTCGGTTGGGTGAGCAGCGCTGTCCAGTCGCCATCACTCGGCTGCCCGATCGCGTTCGGGTTCCCATTGCGCGACTTCACCGCGCCGGGGACTCCCCTCACCGTCCAGATCGATGGGCAACCTCACAAGGCCGAAGTGAGAGCCCTCCCGTTCTACACAAGGACCTAGATCCTTCCGCCTCCACTCTGTTTCGGCGGACAGTCCTCAATACCCAGTCCTCAGTCCTCAGTCCTGAGTCCTTACACATCCTCACTGTTCCGGATTACGAGCCGAGGTGACCGCCTCGGCAAAGGTCAGGAGGCTTTTCCGTTCATCCTCGCCCAATGCGAGCAGGAGATGAGTCTCCTCCGCATGCATCAATCGCAGGCTCAGAAACGGTTCCTCCTGTCGTTTTTCACGGTTCTCCCAGACTGCATCGATGACCTGCACCTTGTCGAGGGTGTCCAGAGAAACCACGTCGTACCGGAAATATGAATCCCCTATGACCAGATCGAAGAGTACATTGCCTTGCGTGAGCAAGAGCACGTTGAACCGGCCTTGATCCTCATATCCTTCCGGAAGGAACTTATTCACGTGGAGGCATGCGACCTTTCTCATGCCCAACGCAGTCTGAATCTTCACCTTCAGGGCCGGATAGTCGATCTGCAAGGCCTGCTCATCAGGCCCGGTCGCCTTCACCGCTGCTTCCCTCACCTTTTCGTAGATCTCTTCCGCAGTCAACGCGTTAGCCATGCTCAGGTCTCCTTCTCGCTCAAATAACGATGGTGTGTGGAACCAACATCCCCCGGTTCCTCCGGGGTCCTCTGCCCGCCAGCGTGGTCCGGCTTGGTCGGGCAGAGCGGACGGTACGATAACGGGGAACCAGCTGAGATTGCAAGGCGACGGAGCAGTCCGCTTGCAGCTTGGGGTGCCTCGTCAGCGATGCCCCTGGGCTGCAAAGGTCTGCTTGAAGCGGGAAACCCCCTTATCGTCAATGACTTCTACCTGTAGACTGCTTTGGGTCGCGGTTACGAGCCCAAAATTGGAAAAACCTGCCCCGGTATACAGGGTCGTCGGCCCCAAGATGGGCTCAGGCGGGACTGGGGTACCGTGGTAGGCCGACAGCGGACCGCCGATAAACTCTACAAAGTCACCGACGCCATCGGTATCCGGATCATAGACATTGACCTGAGCAAAATGGACATCTGCAGCTAACCAGACCACGTTATCGATCTGATGCTGCAGGATGGCATCTACAATGCCACGAAGCTCGGTATAGAACCCTGTACCGTCTGGCGCTTTAGCCCACCCGTCGTATCCAGGCTCCAGCAGTGTGCCACCTTTGGGGATGGAGAGCGGCACGCTTGAGGCAATCACCTTCCATGTCGCGGTGGACTCTCTCAGCCCATGCACGAGCCAGTCTCTTTGCGCCACACCTAACATCGTCTTGTCCTCACCATCCGCCTCCGCGTTTCGACTTCGGTACTGTCGCGTATCCAGGATGAATAGCTCAAGGTCAGCCCCGCGCCGGATCTGCCGATACAGTCGGTGCGGATCCTCGGGTGGTACCTGGATGGGCCAGTACTCAAGGAGCGCCTGGCGACCGTCAGGCATCAAGGGGTCATGCAGACCTGAGAAATTATTTCTCACTTCATGATCATCCCAGGTCACGTACACTGGGACTCCCGCCAGGAACCTGCGCAACGCAGGCGCGCCCCGCTGGTATCGATGCTTAGCCCGGAAATGCTCCAGCGTGGTGGCTGTGAAGTCACTCCCAAATGCGTTCGGTGGCGCCTTACACGCTCCGTCAGCGTAGATCAGATCACCGAGCAGAATGGCGAAATCAGGCTTCGCCTCCCTGATGCGATCAAAAATGGCGTAGCCTGCCTCCCCTCGACGGCATCGCTGCTGGCCTCCCAAGTCGCTGCCCCAAACAAACGTCGTGGTTTGTGAGACATTAGGATTCGGTGGCGTGGAGAAGCGCCCGGCAGCCCCTTGGATCGCCTGCCCCAGCCCATCCTCGCCGGCCGCGCGCCCTGTGACGACTCGGTACCGGTAGTGCACTCCAGAACGCAGCCCGGTGAGACGAACCTTCGCGGTATAATCCCTCTCCTGGGTCGTCACGAGAACGGGACTCTGGTGTACCTCCATAGGTTGGGCGGATGATGGCCCCTCACTGCGTGACTTGGGGGCACCGAACCACTCGACTCTGGCCTGGGCATGCCCTGCTGTGCGAAACCAGACCACAGCCGATTCGGCCGTGACATCCCCCACCGCGACACCTTGGGGAAGTCCACTCGGTTCAGCAAAGGGGCTTGTAGAGGGAAGGCCGGGTTTGGTTTGAGGCGCGCAACTCAAAACCAGAGGAAGGAGCACAACGCTCGCCAGCGTTCTTCGTGACCACCTGCGAAGAGCTAACACAGAGCCCATCCTTACTGGAAGAGCAGCAGTCCCGTCAAGCGGCTGCAACGGCGCGCATGGAGCCGTCAGAGAGCAAGTTCCGGCCGTTGCAATCCGGGCCAGGCCTCTGGCATAGTTCCCTCGTGAGCTTAGCCCCATTCTGTAACGAGGAACCGCGATGAACGCTGAATCATGCCTAATCCAGGGATGCACCAATCGAGTGTATGCGCCGGCCGGTACCGGCTCGTTGTGCAAGGGTCACTTCCTGCATTTCCTCACCTGGCGGAGACGGAAGGGATCCGGGATGTTTTCCAATTACGGATCCATGACGATGGATGAGCGAGACGCCGTCGTAGTGGAGTGGGGTAAAACCGTCAGGGCAGAGTAGAATCCATCCAGCGGGCCGGAACGTTCTCCCCTACGGTCTGGTTGTGACTTCCGCTCGCAAGGCCCCCAGACGCGGTTCGGAGAGCATCACGTCGACGGTCTTGACCAACCGATCGGCGTCGGCTTTGGTGAACACCATCGGCGGTTTGATCTTCAAGACGTTGTGGTCGGTGCCATCCGTGCCCACGAGGACTCCGAGCTCCTTCATGCGCTCTGCCACGTAGGACGCCTCAACACCTGCCGGTTCTAACGTCTTTCGGTCCCGGACGAGTTCAACGCCGATGAACAGCCCCTCCCCTCGGACATCCCCCAGTATCGGATGTCGCGCCATGAGGCGACTGAGTAAGTCTTTGGTGTACAGACCCACTGAGAGCGCACGCTTCTGTAAGTCTTCCTTCTCAAGCACATCCAAAACCGCGAGCCCGATCGCACAGGATACCGGATTCCCCCCGAACGTGTTGAAGTATTCCATCCCGTTCTCGAACGAGGCGGCGATCTCAGGAGTCGTCACGACCGCCGCCAGGGGGTGTCCGTTGCCCATTGGTTTTCCCATGGTCACGATGTCGGGCACGACGCGTTGGGTCTGGAACGCCCAGAACTGTGACCCTACCCGACCAAACCCCACCTGGATCTCATCAGCAATGCACACCCCACCGGCTGCTCTGACGTACTCGTAGGCCGTTGCGAGATACTCGGGTGGCAGGACGATCTGGCCTGCGCAACTCAGCATTGATTCACAGATGAATGCAGCCACCTTTCGACCCTCTCGCACTACCTTCTCCTTGGCTCTGAGGACATCACGTGCGTACGCCCGCCCGGCGTCCGGCTTATCTCTTTGTGGTCCGCGGTACAGGTCCGGTAGCAGGACCTTATGGACATAGGGAGGCGCACCGGCGCCGCCAGGCCCGTCGAATTTGTACGGACTGATTTCGACGAGTGTCGACGTATTGCCATGATACCCGCCGTCGATGAC
>JBHICF010000066.1:0-9111 GCA_046759485.1 Nitrospiraceae bacterium | reverse complement strand
TAGCCGAGGGCCTTGCGGAAGGCTAATTCATCCGCATAGAAGATCCCAGGTGTGCGAGAGATCACCGCGGCGATCGCGTGGTGGGTTGGAAGAAAGGTTTGGAGCACCACGTGTCCCCCTTCCTCGGTGGGGCGCGCCAGCCCAACCGCGTCCAGCAGCACATGGTAGGTGCGTTCGGCAGCGCGGAAATCTGGCAGGTGCAAGCCCGCATCTGCCAAAGGCAGACCGACGAATCCAACCTTGGGGAGAGGACTACCCTGGAACAGCATCTGCGTGCCGATGAGGATATCAAGGCCGCCCGCAGACAGCTGCCGGCGTATGGCATCAGCCTGTCCTGGCCTGCCGGCAGCATCGCGGTCCAATCTCCCAACCCTGGCGTTTGGGAACAGATCTCGAAGTTCCTCTTCGATCCGCTCCGTCCCAAACCCAACCGGTTCCAGCCGGATGGCCTGACAGGAGGGACAGGTGTCCGACGGGGTCCGTGCGACTCCGCAGTAATGACATAAGAGTTGCCTCGTCTGTCTGTGGAGAGTCAAGCTCACATCGCACCGGTTGCAGCGCGGCGCCGCACCACAATCCCGACAGATCAGCGCCGTGGCGAATCCCCGCCGATTCAGGAAAAGGACTGATCCAGAGCGCGCTCGAAGCGCAGCTTGGATCCCATCGATCATGGGTTCAGACAGCTGCGTTCTGTAGGGCAGCCCCCGGAGATCAACGGGTTCAATGACGGGTGTCGATTTGGCATCGGTGACCCAAGAAGCAGCCCTGGCTCGGAAATCGCTCGGCTGCACTAGCAATTCCGGCTCAAGAGTAGCCAGGGTGTCGAGCGAAGGATGGGAGGAGCCCAACACCAGCATCGCTTGCTCGAGCTGAGCGCGCAACTTGCCCACGTCCCGCGCATGATAATGGGGCTCCCGTTCCTCTTTGAGGAGCGGGTCTTCCTCATCGTCAATATAAATGAGACCGAGACCCTGGATAGGGGCGAAAATCGCCGACCGGGTCCCGACGACGACCTCAGCCGATCCTGCGCGGACCTGATCCCATGCCTGGGCGCGCGCGGCAACGCTGAGCTCCCCATGAAGAAACGCGATCCTATTCCCCCAGCGGGGGTTGAGCATGCCCGCGACTGCCGCGGCCCGGGCGAGCTCCGGGAACACAAGCAGCACTGTTCGGTGTCGGGATAGAGTGGCCTCGGTCGCGCGGAGGACTGCTGTCCACCTGGCTCTAGGAGGGGCGGTGAGGAGCACCGTCTGGGCCTGTGAGGCCGAGAGGGCCTTCTCGAGGCGTGTCCACGTCGGGTCACCTGGTATCTGCTCCAAAGGGGATTCAAGGATCCCGTCCGGTGATGCAGGGTGAAGGTGGCCCTCAGCGTGAGGCTGGGATTGAGGCTTGTGCGGGGGCAGGAGGCCCCGCGATGCCTGGCTCCTTACAACTTCGTGTACCAGCCGCCGACGTTTGAGGAGATGCAACTCGCGGGTCAGTGGTCCTCGGATGCGCCGGCGTAATGCTGCTAGAGACAAGCCTTCAGGCGCGGCTGCCAATGAGGCTAGGACTTCACGGGCAGTCGATGAGAGATGCGTGGTGTGCTCCCTCACCTTAGGGCCTTCGCTCGAGAGGGCATACCGACATGAAGGAGTGCGGGGTCGTAGGCGAGGCAGGATCAGCCGCAAGCATTGTCCCCAGGGTGATAGATAACGGTCGCAAACGAGGCGGGATAGAACCAGGATGTGGAGCGGCAGACCCGTTCGGGGTGACTCGTCTACCAGCGCCGAGATTTCCCGCAATGATGTGCGCGCCCGCCCACTGATGGCAGATGGTCTGTCGTAATGGTCAGGCAGCCGACCCGAAACTGCCGCAACGACTCCCTGCAGCATCGTCGGTCCAAAGGGGACTTTGACTAGGCTCCCGACCACCAGGCGCGTGCGTAGGGCAGAGGGAACCGCATAGGTAAAGAGTCGATTGAGATGCCTTGGCACTATCACATCGGCAAAAGCTGGTTCCAAGGGAGTCGTCACGTTAGGTTCCGGGAGGGGTACGCTCTGCGGCATGCGGCATTGTATCAAGCCTCTCAAGACGGGACAATCAGTTCCGGCGTCATGCAGACCTGGATAGTCTCATGATGCGCCAATGGATCCCGGCCAGCGTCCGATCGGAACACCATGCTCCAGAATGTATCGGGGAATGGGGAAGGGACTTAGTTCGTCGGGGTCGGAAGGGAAACCGGTGATTCGGCCTGGACCGGATCTTCGAGTTCGGCAGATCCGGGTGATGTCACGGATTCATCCGCAGCAGGGATTGAGAATGGTTCGACGATGGGTGAAGGCTCTTCACCGAGCTCTTGAGCACCAGATGGGCTGACTGGTTCTGGGAATGGCTCGGCAGCGCTTGAGGTAAGCTCCCCTACAGAAGACACTGCATCGTGTGATTCTTCAGCTTGAGGGTCGCCCAACGACGTCCCGGGCTTGGACCCACTCGGGGCGGGTGATCCGTCTTCAAGAGGTGAGGGTACGCCCAGGAACAGCTCGTCGCCTGTAGGAAATCCGAATTCCGTGGGCGTGGATTCCTGAGACATGTCGCCTGATTCGAAGCCTGGCGCGGGCGGCTCAGTCGAGGTCGGCGTAGACAGGACGATTTCGACGCGGCGATTGGCCTCTCGACCGGAATCCGTGGCGTTGCTGGCCACGGGCTTCGTATCTCCGAACCCAACCGTTTTGAGTTTGTCCGACTCGATCCCGCTTTCCTGCATCAGGAATTCAGCAACGCTCTTCGCGCGTGCTTCCGATAGTGCCTTGTTATCTGGAAAATATACTAGCAGGCTTGGCCCGATGGGCTTGCTGTCTGCATGACCAGCAACTCGGATCAGTCGGATATTTTCCTCCTTGAGGATCTCAGCAATCCGTTTCAGGATCTTCTGACCGGCCGGTTTAATATCCGCTTTGCCTTCGTCAAATCGGACGCGCTCCATGAGGCCATCGAGCTTGACGGACACGCGGGTATCGTCGCCGTCCACTCGGACATCAATGTTAGCCGTATCGGTGTCCTCCAGAAACTCAGGAGTATCCAGTGTCTCAAACTGTTCGGCCAAGCGCTCAATGTCCTGCCCCGGAACAGAGGCGACGGTTCTATTGGTGGCTTCCTGAAACGTGAAGAGGTCTCCGAGGGCCAGAGGGGCCACAGAACCTACAATTCGCGCAGATGCCGTTCGATCTTGAACATCCACGACCTGCAACTCACCAATAGTCCGGATCGGCAACCCTGACCCGACCCGAAACGTCTTCAGCCGGTCACCGACCTGTAAGCCGTCCTCGCGCCCCCAATCGATATACACCACGTGGCCTTGCGCGATCAGAGTCTGCTGCGGAGGAAGGTCGACGATGATCCCATGGCTATCGGGGAGAGATCGGCCGGGTACCGGGTCCTGCTTGGGAGGGGGTGGAACATATCGCATGGCAGCGTCACCGGAACTGATCGGCTTGTAGGATTGGACGACTTGGATTGCGGCGACGTAGTCGTAGACTTGTAGGATCTTCACAACCCCCAAGACGCTGATGAGATCGCCCAGGTAACCACCATTGGCGGGATGGTAGACTTTATGGATCCGGCGATAGATGGTAAACAGATCGCCCGGTGAGACCTCCTCAGGGCTTGCCAGGTCCATGTAGAGGATATCGCGCGATCCCATCATTCGTTTGTTGCCTGTGGTCTGATTGTCACCAGTGACTTGGCTGATCACAGCATCGACTGGGAGGGACTCGCGGATGAACCCGAAGGGTGATGCGTAGAAGTACTCTTGAGAATCAGGCTCGCCAAAGCCAAATATCGCCTGGGCATGGGTGGGGCACAGCAGGAGCAATGCCAGCGTCAATGCGGAGAATGCCAGGGCTGGACGTTTCATGGTCATAGGGACGAAAGCGACCTGAGAGATGTCAGTATGAACATACTAAACATAGCAAACCGCCATAGGGTGTCAAGGAAACACGGGAAAATGGCGGGGGTTTGACAGGCTCTTTATTCGGGTGTTAAGGTGAGCCCTCCGACGCCAGGACCTCCGAAACGCTAGGTATACAAAGCGGTTCGCTCAGGGTCGGGAGGCCTCCGCGTGGAAGCTCACAAGCGCAACTCCGAGTCCGGGCGCGAAACCGCACGCCGGATCGACACGCAAATTCATCGTCGCAAGAAGGCCAAGGCTGTCCCGCCCCTCCAGGCCGAATGGGATGTCACCGAAGAAACCCCTCCGACGAAGCTCAGAATGCCCTCTGAAAACATGTCTAGGTCCAAGTAGGCTGGTGAAATCCAGCTAGCCCGGACTACACCTCGGCCGGCCCATGCTTCACCCCTGTGCCGAACTTCCACGTCAGCGCGTGTGAGAAGGCAACCAGGGATTTAAGAAAAACCGAGAGGTTACGTGCGAATCAGGACAAGTGGGCCTTTCGGGACTGGCAGGCCTTAGGTCCTTTGATCGCTTGATTTGCAAGATCTTACGACGCTAGTATGGTCGATCGCCTTGGATCTCAACGTGTTGTGATGAGTTGGGAGCTGAAGCCGTGACCGATACTCAACTCCTCCTCGACTATCTGGCTCGATATTTTCCGATCTTCCTTTTTATTACGATCGCGTTGGCGTTTGGCGTGGGGACGCTCGTCGTCAGCTATCTGGTCCAACCGAAGTTTCCGGAGACGGAAAAGTTAAGTCCTTACGAATGCGGGAGCGAACCGTTTTCTGATGCTCGCATCCCATTCCCGGTTCGTTACTACATCTTTGCCATGTTGTTCGTGATCTTCGATATCGAGGTCATCTTTCTGTACCCATGGGCGATTGTATTCTCGGATATCGGTCTCATCGGACTCGTTGAAATGATGATTTTTATCGGCTTGTTCGTCGTTGCCTACGTGTACGCGTGGAAGAAGGGAGCCTTGGAGTGGGACTAGTCCGGGTGTCGATCACACGGTAAACAGTTCCGAGGGGCAAGTGCTCTGAGTGCACAGCAAGGATCGCTAGAATGGGACTCTTACAAATCGGACGTCACGAGAAGGACGCTGAGCTGGATATCATCACCACCACGGTGGAAAAAGCCGTCAACTGGGCTCGAAAGGGCTCCCTGTGGCCCATGACGTTCGGACTGGCCTGCTGCGCCATCGAAATGATTGCGGCCGTTTCTTCCCGGTACGACATGGACCGATATGGCGCTGGGATTTTTAGGGCCTCGCCGCGCCAATCGGACTTGATGATCGTTGCTGGCACGGTATGCAGGCGGATGGCTCCTGTCATTCGGAAAATCTATGATCAGATGCCGGAACCCAAGTACGTCATCGCCATGGGATCCTGTGCCACATCCGGCAACATTTATGACAGCTACAGCGTCGTGCAGGGGGTCGACCGATTCGTGCCCGTCGATATCTATGTGCCGGGATGCCCACCGACTCCGGAAGCGTTATTTGATGGCGTGTTGAAACTGCAAGAACGGATCATGCAAAAGCGTGTCTTCCTGAAGCAACCAGAACAGGTGAGGGCCTAGGAGCGCGATGCATTCGTTGGCAGACACGATCAAGCGCATGTTCCCGGACGGCTTTGTGAAAGCTGTGGAATGGCGCGGTGACCTGGCCGTCATGGTGAAGCGGGAATCGCTCCATGACATCGCGCGGTTCCTGCATGATGATCCAGATCTGGACTTCACCTACATCGTGCACGTCAGCTCAGTCGATTGGCCGGACGACGAAGAACGTTTTGAGGTTGTCTACGAATTCTACTCCATCCGCAGACGTCATCGGATCAGGCTCAAGACCCGGGTGCCCGAGTCCGACTGCGTGATCGACTCCCTGACGGATATCTGGAAGGGTGCGGACTTTATGGAGCGCGAGGTGTACGACATGATGGGCATCCGCTTCCGGAACCATCCCGACTTACGACGCATCCTGATGCCCGATGACTACAACGAAGGTTATCCGTTAAGGAAGGATTTTCCGCTTCAAGGCAAAGGATGGCGAGACACGTTTGAATTCCTCGACGAGCCAGCCCGGTGAGTACGATGCGAGATACGCTCAAGAGTCAGCAGCTTGAAGACCAGCGCACGTCCGTCTATAAGGTCGATCCGCAGCATCCCGAAAGCGAGACGCTGCCGACGCTCCGCACCGAGGAGCTGCTGCTGAACATGGGTCCGCAGCATCCCAGCACCCATGGGGTCTTGAAGGTGATCCTGGAGCTGGAGGGAGAACGGATCGTGAAAGCCACGCCGGTCATGGGGTACTTGCACCGAGGGGTCGAAAAACTGGCGGAGGACGGGACTTATCACCAATTCATCCCACACACGGATCGTTTGGATTATGTGTGTGCGATGTACAACAACTTCGCGTACTGTCGCGCAATCGAGAAGCTGATGAACATCACCGTCCCGGAACGGGCCGAATACTTGCGGACGATCGTGGCGGAGGTGCAGCGGATTATCGGCCACCAATTCTGGCTAGGCACGCAGGCATTGGACATCGGCGCGATGACGGTCTTTTTCTACACCTTCAGGGACCGGGAGATCTTGCTGGACTGGTTCGATGAGTTGTGCGGCGCCCGATTGACGACCAGCTGGTACCGGATCGGTGGAGTTGAGCGAGACCTCACTCCGTCGCTTATCCAAAAGCTCCGGGACTTTCTCGATTATTTCCCGCCGAAGATCGACGAGTACGTGGTGTTCCTCGAGAAAAACCGGATCTGGCTGTCTCGCACCAAGGGCGTGGCGGTGATTTCGGCAGAAGATGCCATTAGCTTCGGCCTGAGCGGACCCACCTTGCGAGGGTCGGGGGTCGACTACGATCTCCGGAAGTACGAAGCGTATGCGGCATACCCCAAGTGTGAATTTAGCGTGCCGATCGGCAAGAATGGCGACACCTACGATCGGTACTGGATTCGCGTGGAGGAAATGAAGGAGAGCGTGAAAATCATCAGGCAGTGCCTGGATCAGATGCCGGCAGAGGGCCCCATTATGGCCGAGGTCCCCAGCGTGACGCTTCCTCCGAAGGAACGGGTCTTCACAAATCTAGAATCCATGATCCAGCAGTTCAAGCTCTTCTCTCAAGGGTTCGACGCCCCAGCCGGCGAGATCTACTGCGGGACGGAAGCCCACAAGGGTGAGCTTGGCTTTTACATTGTGAGCACTGGCGGCGGGAAGCCCTACCGGATGAAAATCCGCGCGCCGTCATTCATTCACATGGGCGCGTTCGATCACATGTCGCGTGGCTACATGATTGCCGATGCGGTCACCATCTTTGGTACCTACGACATCGTGATGGGTGAATGTGACCGATGATGGGGGAAGTTAGAAGTAGGGAAGACGGGTACGGGGTGAAAAGAAGAGGATACAGGGAGACCCTATGGCGTTGAAACCGGTCACGACCCCTGATGCTGAAGTCGCCTCCATTGAGTTGTCGATCGACGGACGGACAGTGACGGCGAAAGACGGTGTCTCGCTCTATGATGTGATCTCTAGCACGGGGAAGATCGTTCCCGCGATGTGTTACCACTACACCTTCGACCCGTTCGGGTCCTGCGGGATGTGCCTGGTGACGGTCGAGGGGAAAAAGGCGCCGGTGCGGTCCTGCACGGCGAAGGCGACAGCCGGTATGGTGGTCCGCACCGAGGGCGACGATCTGTTTCAAGCACGAAAAAAGGCCGTCGAGAAACACCTCTCGGTTCACCCGTTAGATTGTCCGGTTTGCGACGCCGACGGCCACTGCGAGTTGCAAGACACGGCATTTGAGCATCACGTCACGAACTTGGCGAATGCCAAACAGAAGCTGATCCCCGAAGATACACGCAGTCTTGTGCTCGACTTCAATATGAACCGGTGCATCGCGTGTGGCGAGTGTATCAATATCTGTAAAGACGTCCAGATGATCGACGCGCTGCAGTTCATCAAGAAAGGCGGCTTCACACAGGTTGTGGCGAAGGGCGACACGGCGTTGTCCTGCGAGTTTTGTGGGGATTGTCTTGCGGTCTGTCCGGTTGGCGCGATCACGAATAAATATTCCAAGTACTTGTACAAACCCTGGCAGCTGAGAAAGACCACGACCACCTGCAACTACTGTGGGGATGGTTGCCAGATGCATCTGGAAACCAAGGACGGCGAGGTGGTCCGAGTTACCTCTCCATTGTCTTGGAAAAACAAATGGGGGGACCGAAGCGAGACCGCGAAGGGGCATGGGGGCTTGTGTGTCCGGGGTCGATTCGGGTTCCAGTTCATTGATAGTCCTGCCCGGCTTAAACAGCCACTAGTCCGGAAGGACGGGAAGCTCGTGCAGATGCCCTGGCTGGAAACCATCGATGCGCTGGTCACGCGCTTGTCCCAGATAAAGGCCCAGTACGGTCCGCAGTCGATCGCCGGACTGATCACCGCCCGATGCAGCAACGAGGAACTGTACCTATTCCAGAAGCTGATGCGTGCCGCGATCGGCACGAATCAGCTGGACAGCAGCGCTCGCTATGGGCATCTCAACTTTGTGCATGCGGTCAGGCACGCGCTGGGCGTCGGTCGTATGACCAATGACTCAGAAGACATCACGAAGGCCAAAACGATCCTCCTGATTGGCTCAAACATTACCGAGACCAATCCAGTCGCGAGCCTACGAGTCAAAGAGGCTGTACGAGTCTACAAGTCTCAGGTGATCGTGGTGGACTCGTCGCAAACCAACATCGCGAAGCTGGCCTCCCTTCCGGTGATGGTGAAACCGGGGACGGAAGGGCTCTTTGCGCAAGGTCTCGTCAAGTCGGTCATTGAGCAGGACCTAGTCGACGCCGAGACGACGGCGAATCATCCGCAGCCGTTCGGCGCGCTGAAGGACGCGGTGGCAGGGCTGTCACTGTCGACAATCGCGGAGCGAACCGGAGTGTCGGCGGAGCAGATCAATGAAGTCGCGTCGGTCTTTGCGGAGTCCCCACGCGCTGTCATTATCTGCGGAGAAGGCCTGGTTCGTCGTACCAATGGCTATCAACATGTCTTGACGTTGGTGGATCTGGCGTGGGTCACCGGGAAGTTGGGCCAGCCGGGGTGCGGGATCAATACCGTCACCGAGGAAGCCAACGAGCAAGGGGCCGTGGATCTGGGGGCGTCTCCGGAGTTCCTCCCTG
>JBHICF010000065.1:0-9117 GCA_046759485.1 Nitrospiraceae bacterium | reverse complement strand
TTCGTGGCATTTCGCACACTACACTTAGTCTGTGCACTGAGTCTTGTGTTCCTCGTGGGCTGTGCCTCGAACGATGAGGCGTTTATCCTTGACGTGCAACCGATGGCTCCGGCCACCACGCCGGCCTCAGGAGAAGGTTCAGGAGAAGATTCAGCAGCGGGTTCAGAAGAACCTTCGAAAGAAGAACCGGTGCTCATCGCCGTAGTGAAACCCTTCGAAGACGCGAGGTCCGAGACGGGTCGGGTCGGTGTGCATACCCATCGGGGAGGAAGCGAATCGTCCATCTATTTCTTGGACGGGGAGCCGAGTGAGGTCGTGACTCGCCTCATGACCGATTATTTGAACCACAGCGGGTGGCGTGCCCGGGCCTTGCAGCCTCATGAGATGGACGGTGTCACCACTGGCGACGGCACCGATGTCATCATGGGAGGGAAGGTGCTGGTGCTGACCGTCGATATCAAACGCTCGTATGGTTTTACCCACATCAAGGTGTTGACCAAGACCCTGGTTGAGGCACGCAACATCGCCGACGACAGTGTCCTTCGGATGACCGTGGATAGCGCGGGAAATCAGACAGTGATCTGGTTTGAGACGGAGGATGCGCAGCAACTGGTGAGCGAAGCTCTCACCGAGAGTTTCGGACAATTCCTCGCTGATACGAAGGTGCAGGGGAACTTGCTTGGCCTCAAGTGACCGGTAACCGGACCTCCTGCCCTCCATCACTCCCGCCATTGCCGCCCGCCTGCACGTGCTCGACGCCTGCCTCGAGGCTGCCGGACTTCTCCATTTGGTAAAACTCGATCATCGTTCTTCCGACCGCAACGACCAGGGGACCGGCGACGACCCCGACGAGCCCAAACAGGGAAATGCCCCCGAGAACGCTGAACAAGACCAGAACCGGGTGCAGTTTGGAGTGCTTTCCGACAACGATGTTGCGAACCGCGTAGTCGATATAGGCGATCACCGCGCCAGCCAAACAGAGTATCGCCACTTTCCCGTAGAGTCCTTGAACCACTAGATAGAGAGCCGCTGGGATCCAGATGACGGAGGCGCCTGCCACCGGGAGGAAGGCCAGGAGTGCCATCACGGTGCCCCAGAGGATTGGCCAGGGCAGCCCGACCGCGAAGAACGCGAGGCCTCCGACAACGCCTTCCAAGGTGGCCACCAGAGTAATCCCGTAAATCGACCCGGTCACGACCTCATGGAATCGCTGGAAGACGAGTTGTTGCCGCTCCCTCGGAAAAGGCAGCACATCCTGAAGCCACGCGACGAGGGCCGCTCCATCGCGGAAGAAAAAGAAGGAGCAGATGAGGATGAGTCCGAGCTCAAACAGGCCGAAGAGCAAGTTTGCCGCAACCTTGGTCAGATTGTCCACGAGCCACGCGCCGATCTTGCTGAGGTTCTGGGCAAACATGGTGCGGATATTGGTGCCGGACAGTCGTTCGTATTCCTCAACCCGTTGCGCGACAGCAGCCACGAGTCGGTTTTTGTGTACGCTTTCATCCAGCAGGAGGTCACCTTGCTGGACGGAGGCGGCAACAGTCGTCAAGGTCTTGGTCAATTCCTGGCCGAGAAGGAATGACGCGTAGAGGAAAGGCAGGATGAGGCCGATCGTGACGCCGAAACACATCACCAACGCGCTGAACGTCTCACGCCCTCTCGTAACCCCCGCGAGCCTGCGGTAGAGAGGATACAGCACATACGAGAGGACCACCGCCCACGCGATGGCGGAAAAGAACGGGCGCATGATGGCCAGAAAGAGGGCACCCACGACCAAGGCCGCCACAATCCGCGCCGGGCGTAGGCCCAGTTCTGGTTGACGATCCACGTTCACGATTTCCTCACCTCGGCCATTTCCGAACGTCTGCCTCCTCGTACTCTGAATCCAAATCGCTCTGGCGAGTCATGGGCGCGTGTCCCGTCAGCATATCCTACCGGAGTGGTCGTGCAGTGCTGTTGCAGCCATCCCTTAATTGAACCAGGTTCAGACAGTTCGGTCAACTTGATTGTGGGGTTACTACTATGCTCAATCCTTCATCAACACCTTCACGCGGCTGTCCACCCCACGTTGAGCCGGGGTTGCCGTGGTTGCAAATCAATGGCCTCTCTTGGTATCCTCCCCCCGCTGCCAGGTCCTGTATTCACGCCGCTCTGCGGGAATTCTGGAGTTTCCCATAAACAATCTGATGGCGATGTCTTAGGGCAGGAGAGCCCTGTTCGCCATCCTGAAGGAGGGGTTGACGAACCCTCGATGGGTGCGTTAAGAATGTCGCCTTTTCTCGAACTCCAGCTGCGGGAATGCGCACAGCATTCTCCTGATTGGATGAACGGAACATGCCACTAACACGCGGAATTTGGCTCTCTCTCCTGATGGTCGGCCTCGCGCTCAACGCGTGTACGTTGCTGCCGAAGGGGGAGGGTACCTTCGATGTCGGGGTCGAGCAACTTGGAATTGCTTCCTGGTACGGTGAAGACTTTCACGGATGGCTCACCGCGAATGGCGAGATCTACGACATGCAAGGTATGACGGGTGCGCACCGGACGCTTCCGCTGGGATCGGAAGTGCTGGTCACGAATGTTGAAAATGGTCTGCAAGTGCGAGTCCGCATCAACGACCGTGGTCCGTACAAGAGAGGACGCGTTCTCGACCTCTCCTTTGGCGCCGCGCGAAGACTGGGGATGGTGGACCATGGCACCTCAGCGGTCCATCTCGAAGTGGTGGGCGGACTGGAGATGGATTTGCTCCTCGCTCCTGAGGGCTCGAGTGGCATGATCCAACTGCCTGCTCCGCTCAACGTCTCGCCAGCAGGTGCCTCGGAGGGAGTCTCCTCTCGGCATTCTGATGTTGTTCTCTCACAGAGCTCGAGCCAACCGGGTGCTTTCCGCATGCTCCCCAGCGACTTCATGCGTGAACGGCGCGCGCGTCGCGTCGGAGACATCTTGGAGGCGGAGCAGTCCGTGTATGGCGTGGCCGAGCTGGTGCTTGACTAACATACTGATTTTTCTTGCGTTACCCTCCGCCGCACCGCCTGCCAGCAGTTGACAGTACCAACAGCTCTCGCATAGACTGACACATCGATTTGGCAGGAAGCCGTTGTTTGAAGAATGGAGACGTGAGGTCGATGGGGAAGAACACTTCAGTTGAAGCCGACGAAGCCAGATTACATAAGAAGGTCCAGGAAAAACGGGCTGGGAGCGAGAATCCAGAAGGCGATGCCGCACTGCGAGCGCTCCATAAGCACCTGAAGCGAGTGCAGCGGAAGCGTCGTCGCCTTGCCCTGCGAAAGGAGCAGGCCGCCGGCAAGAAGCCACGCGCCGAGACATCGGCTGAGGCAACACCAGCTGCGTAAGCTTGGACATAAGAAGTGGAGAACTACGGATGAGCGACGATACTCAGAAGACGAATGACCTCTCCCAGCCCGATTCCCCCGAAGTCACCGATGCGATGACGGACCAACTGTCTGACCACCTTGCGGCGGGAGCAGATCCGTCCACCGCCGAGGCTCCTCCAGCCGAGGCGGAACAAGAGGTGGTTCTTGAGGAGGAGCGGGTCAAGGATGAGATCGAGATTCAGATCGATCTCATGCAGGATTCGGATTGGGCCATCCGTCGCGAAGCGGTCATCACCCTTGGCGAGATGGGTGACGAGCGGTGCGTGGAACCGCTCGTTCGGGCGCTCAGGGACGGTGACTGGCCAGTCCGTGAAGCTGCCATCGAGGCCCTGGGGAATGTCGGCTCTCCGGCCGTCGAGCCGCTCATTCGGCTCCTACGGGACTGGGACATCCGCAAGTATGCGATTGCGGCACTTGGAAAGATCCGAGACGAGCGCGTGCTCGACCCTCTCATCAGCCAGTTGCGAAACGATGAGGTTAGCGAGGACGCCACTGAGGCCCTGACGACCCTCGGGGAGCCTGCCGTGGAGAAACTGGTCGCCTCGCTCGACCACAAGGACGAACTTGTCCGTAAACAATCGGTCATTGCCCTCGGTCGCATCAAAGATCCTACCGCACTCGATCCACTCATTCAGAAGTTGCAAGATGGGGATTGGTTCGTCCGTCTGACAGCCGCCGCAGCCCTTGAGCAGATTGGCGATCAGCGGGGGCGGGATGCCATCAAGCCTCTGCTCAAGGATCCCGATGAGGTGGTGAGGATGCGCGTCGAGCGGATTCTTGCGGCGTGGAAGAAGGCGGCGACTGCCTAGCCTGTTCCTACTCTATCCTTTTCAGCAGCGCGTCCAACTCCTTCTGCATCGCGTTCAGCGTCTTCGTCGAAGTGGCCTTCCCCGAAGCGAGGCGCGCCTGAGTCTCTCGAACCTTCGCGACCAAGAGCCTGATCTTCAGCTTCCGTTCCTCTCCAGATTCCGCATCTCGCGCGGCCTCCAGACGCTCAGCTGCCTTGGCCAACTCGTTCACCGCATTGCCATAGTTCCGGTCGAGCATCTCGGATTTCGCTTGGACGATTCGCGCCTTCCCGTCGACTAGCCCCTGACGGACCGTCAGGTCACTTTGGAGTCCGAACGTCGAATCCAGGAACTTGCGCGACTGTTCCTGGAGGGGCTGGGCCAGACCACGCAGCGACTTGTTCAGTTCGCCGACGGGATGTTGGCCAGTATAGTAGCCCAGGCTGAAGGCAGCCGCGAGTAACACCAACAGCCCTAAGAACTTGAACATGGGCCTCCTTTCTGCCTTCCCGGGATGCCGATCATCCCTGAGTGGAAGCTAGGACCTTTGCCAAACTCCCACCGGCGGTGATTCGCACACTCGGTTCGGAATCTGCCAGGGCGCCTTTCAGCAGCCGGATCACACGTTGGTCAGTGATGTGTCCGAGCGAGCGGGCCGCCGTCACACGTGGCTGGGGCTGCTGATCTTGGAGCAACTGCTCAAGCACCTGGAGTCCTTTGGGACTCTGCGCAAGGCCGATCGCCTGCGCGACCCCGCCTCGGACGGACGGATCCTGGTGCTTGGCGAGATCCGCTGCCACTAGGACCACCGTGCCGTCGCCAAGTCTGAGCAGGCCCTCAACCGCGCCGGTGCGGACAATCGGCATGGGGTCGCGAGCCGCTTGCCAGAGCAGGGTCTTGTTGCGCTGGAGACCAAGACGGCCAAGGCTGGCTGCCGCGACGCTCCTGACGCGGGGGTCTTGATCTTCGAGGGCGAAGGTCAACGCGGCGGCCCCATTCGGGCTCCCGAACTCCCCCAACGCGCCAGCTGCAAAGGCGCGCACGGATGGGACGGGGTCGTAAATGGATTGACTGATGACGGACAGGCTTGTCGGGTGTCTGAGCCGCCCCAGAACCCCCAGCGCGGCCATGCGGGTATCGACTTGTGGGAGCGTGGCCGCCCGTGTCAGATCGATAAGCGCGCGATCGTCACCCAGTTGGACCAGTGCTCCCAGCGCGAACACGCGAGTCGGTCCCTCTTCCGCTCGCGCAATCCGGCGGATCGGCGGCAGCGCCTGGGTGTCGCCGCGCTTGCCGAGCGCATTCAATGCGGCAATCCTGACTGTCGGAGCAGGGTCTCCCAGCGCCTGCCTGAGCGTTCTCAATGAGTTGGTCGTCTCAAGACGACCGAGGCCTTCTACCGCCCGCGCGCGAACGATGATGGACGTATCCAACAACCCGTCCGTGAGAAGCGGGCCCAGCTCACGATTCGCGATCTCGGCCAGGGCGGTGTAGGACGCAATGCGGAGATACTCCTGCGGATCGCGTACCCGCTCGACCACAAATGCGACGGCGAGCTCGCGGAGCAAGGACGTCTCGTCAGCGCTCCCCGGCGGAACGAGGCGCGTGTAGGTCCGGAAGGCCGCCTCTGGCTTCCCCATGCGTACGTAGCTTCGAAGGCCAACTCGCAGCATCTTTGGGGAAGGTTCCTGTCCAGGCGGGGTGTTTTCAAGGGATCGGACCACACGGTCATACTGGCCTGCCTGGTAGGCAGCCAGCATGTCACGCTGCAACCGGGTGAGGGAATCGGACGACTCGGATGCGACCGACGTCGCCGCGATAGCCGGCAAGAGGAACAGGCCACATGACGTCATCGTGAGAATACTTCGACCGTTCATGGGTTGTTCACAGACTGAGACTTGGCGGAGGACGCCGGGGCGTAGAAGAGTTCGACGTAGTCCTTCACCATCCGCCTGGTGCAGAACCGGGGCACAATGGTTTGAATGGCGTCTCGAACCAGATGGAGCCATCCTCGCGGGATCCCGTCGCGGTCTCGCAGGTAGTACAGCGGTACCACCTCGTTCTCAAGGATCCGGTAGAGCTGTTCCGCATCTTCGGCGTCCTGGGCTTCCGGATCGTGCAGCTCGGGCGAGGTGATGATGGCCCAACCGTTGGCCCCGTCGTACCCTTCCTCCCACCAGCCGTCAAGCACGCTCAGGTGGGGGACACCGTTCAAGGCGGCCTTCTGGCCACTGGTCCCGCAGGCTTCCATCGGTGGCCGAGGGGTATTGAGCCAGACATCCACACCTTGGATGAGAAATTTTGCGGTATGCATGTCATAGTCTTCGATAAACGCCACGTGGCCTCCCAGCTCGTGATCTTGGCAGTAGCGGTACACCTCGTGAATGAACTGCCGGCCTGGTTCGTCCGCGGGATGAGCCTTCCCGGCGAACACCAACTGGACCGGTCGCCAGTAATCCAGAAAGAGGTGCCGGAGCCGGGCCAGTGATTTGAAAATCAGGAGTGCCCGCTTATAGGTCGCAAAGCGGCGTGCAAACCCGATCGTGAGTGCGTCAGGGTTGAACAGCGCCCCACTCGTTAAGACGTGCGGAGCGTGGGAGCGCCCTTGCATCCATCCGGCCCGAGCGCGCTCGCGGAACTCATTCACCATCTTTTCCTTCAATAGCTGCCGCACGGCCCAGAGTTCCCGATCCGGGATCTCCGTGACGCGATGCCAAACCGCTGGGTCATCGATTCGGTCCGGCCACTCGGGGCTCACATAGTTAGAATACAGCTGGCCCATTTCCGGAGCGATCCACGTGGGTGCATGGATGCCGTTCGTCACCGTGTGAATCGGGACCTGATGCGGCAGGCTCCGTGGCCAGAGACTCTGCCACATCCCGCGCGACACACGCCCATGCGCTTGGCTGACTCCATTGACATGTTGGCTCAGTCGCATCGCGAGGATGGTCATGTTGAAGCCGACCTGGGCAGGGTCCGGGTGCGCGCCCAACGAGAGGAAGGTTTCTTTGGTCAGCCCAAGCTGCTGCCAGTACCCTTCGAAATACTGCCCCACCAGGTGGGGCGGAAACACGTCGTGTCCTGCCGGTACCGGAGTGTGGGTTGTAAATACATTGCTTTGCCTGACGACGTCTGCGGCCTCGGCCCAGGACGTTCCTGCTTGGACGAGCTCTCGTGCGCGTTCCAGACCGAGAAACGCCGAGTGGCCTTCATTCGCATGCCACACAGCCGGCGAAAGGCCGAGCTCGCGTAGTGCTCTGACCCCACCGATTCCGAGGATCATCTCCTGGCCTAACCGAGTTTCTTGGTCGCCTCCATACAGTCTGGCCGACCATTCCCGATCGCCGGGCGTGTTCTCGGTGACATTGGTGTCGAGCAGGTAGAGTCGAACCCTGCCGACCTGGACATGCCAGACGTTCGCGGCAACATCGCGGCCACTGACCGGGACGGTGATCCGACAGGGAAAGCCAGAAGAGGTGAGGGCTGGCTGAATCGGTGACTCGAGCCGGTTGAATGGCTCGTACTCGGCTTCCTGCCATCCTTCCGGTGAGAGGCGCTGGCGAAAATACCCTTGCGGATACATGAACCCAATCCCCACGAGCGGAACACCCAGATCACTCGCCTCCTTGCAGTGATCCCCCGCCAAGATCCCCAACCCACCACTGTAGATCGGGATGGATTGATGCAGCCCGAACTCCGCCGAGAAGTATGCGATCGATTGGCGAGACAGGTGTGGGAACATGGATGCGTGCCAGTGGCTCGAAGACTGCATGTAGTCGTCGTACACCCTCAGCACGGCCGCACACTGCTCTATGAACACCGGATCTTCGCGCAAGACTTCCAAGCGTTCGGGCTTCACATCTTGGAGAAGTTTCACCGGGTTGTGTTGGGTCAGACGCCAGAGGGTTGGATCAATCGCCTCGAAAAGGCGACGAGCCTGTGGATTCCAGCTCCACCAAAGGTTGTGAGCCAATTCGAGGAGGCGGGTCATCCCCCCGGGTAGGGATTGTAGGGATTCCGGAAGACGGTTGGCTTGGTGACGGTCCTGCACGCTGCTTCTAGCTTATCCTCTCTTGTGGTAAGGAGCAAGCGTTGCGGGTTTGCCGAGCGCGTTCGTATGGAGTGCGGGATTCTGTCCAGTCAGCTTGCACAGGGCATTAGGCCTCGCCAGCCTGGTGCCAGGCCGCCCAATTTGCAGAGAAGGCGACGGCTGCATATCGTTCTCCCAAGATCCGGGTGATCCGGTTCATCAGCCGTGAGAGCTCTCGGGCTTGCTCGTCCGTCAGGTCCTTCCGAAACCTTGGGTGCAGTCCCCACCGTGTGTCGACCTGCTCGCCTTGTACCGTCGACATGAGACTGATCAACTTGATCTCGTTCTCGAGGCCACCCGTGCTGGGCTGGCTGTTCTGCTGTGGGGTGGACGCAGGGGCTGGGGCGGCGTCTGAAGAAGACGTCGCGTTCCGCTGCACGGACTCGAACAATGACGTCATGACCGGGACGACAGTCGTTGCGCAGAGGACGGCTGCCGAAATGACCTCACCGTTCTCTGGGGCGCCGATCATCTGGGCGATGTGGACACCAAAGTTCTGAAAAAACTCCTCCTTGATCTTGCTTTCCTCGGTGGCCATGAAACGAAATTTTTCGTACCGTTCACGACTCTCTGACACGGCCTGCCCGATGGTCATTGTAATCTCCATGTCATCGGCTCCGGGCGCGAGAGCGGGCGCGAGGGCGTTCTTCAGCTGCTGGGTGACGGCATCCTCGAGACCGTCCATGAAGTGCGACTGGTCCTGGATGGGGACGTAGAGCGCGGACAACCGATCGGCTAAGTTAAACTGGATCTTGAGGAATTCGAGGTAGAGGTCCCACTCAAGTTTTCTCTTGAGCTTCATGGCTTGTTCCGGCGCGCTGCGCTTCACCATCGTGACCGATTCGCC
>JBHICF010000064.1:0-9121 GCA_046759485.1 Nitrospiraceae bacterium | reverse complement strand
ACTGCCTGTAGCACGCCCCCCGCTCCACCCCCGCTCCCACCTTCCGACAGCGACCTCGCTCTCATGGAATCGTCCCGACTCTGTGACCATAAGACGACCTTCCTCGTGATGCGTAAGGGAGTGCGTTTGCAGCGAGAGCCTTGGGGCAGTGGGGAGGAGCTCCGCGTGTCGTCGGAGCAGAGCGAATCGACAGGGGAAGAATCCTATTTCTTCGATGAGGACGACGTATTGGTGGGTGCGCTGTTTGCCTTTCCGGGAGGGCTTCTTCTCGCACCGTACCCGGTGTTACAGAAGACACTGTCGCAATTACGGCCAGCCGCGAGGTTCTATCTAGCCGCGGACCCAGTGTCGCGGAGAGACACGATAGATTTCAGTCGGGTGTATGAGACTGGAGATGTGAAAAGTACCACTCGCTACATCGTGATGGGCCGCGGGGAAACGTCCGTGCTCTTCCTCGCCTCCTTCGCACTCGATCCTTACTCGTTGCTCCTCTCAGCCTACCGTGAGGAATTTCTGACGCGGGTGGAGACGGGGAGTGCCGGGACGGGAAAGAAGCCTTCCTCGAAACGAGGCGTGGTAGACCCAGAGCCATTTCTTGCGCTGCAACAGTTCGCGAGAGGAGAGATGGCTCACTTCGCTTCCTGCGGTAAGTCGGATGACAACCTGGCAGCGGAAGCCTATGCGGGAGCAATCAAGATCGGGTTCACGAATAAATCATGGCTTGCGGAGAGCTATCATAAACTTGGTCTCGCGTTGGACGCGACCGGACGGCTTGAGGAGGCAAGGGATGCCTTGTTGGAATCTAATAAGATTCGTCCGAATGTTCCAGAAGTGTATAACAGCCTTGGTACGGTTCACGCCAAACTAGGAAACCGTAACGAAGCCCTGGCGGCTTTTAAAAAGGCCGTTTCCCTAAGACCAAACTATGCCGTGGCTCGGTATAACATGGCTCAGACCTATGAGGCCATTGACCCGAGACGGGCCGTGTTGGAGTATGAGACCTACATCGCAATCGCAGAGGGGAATCCGTACGAGGTCAGCCGTGTGGCCAGTGCCCGCGAACGGATCGAGGTACTGAGCCGATAAATATCGCAGAGGGGCCTGAGTCGCTACTGGCGGATCTTTTCTTGCTGCTCCTGGAGGGTCTTACATTCAATACAGAGTGTTGTCACCGGGCGAGCTTTGAGACGTTTGAAGGGAATCTCCTCCCCGCACCGTTCACAGATCCCGTACGTGTGAGTTGCCAGTCGGTCGAGGGCCTCGTCGATCTTCTTGAGGAGCTTCTGCTCCCGTTCCTTCATCCTCAGAACAAAGTTCTGATCAGCTTCCGCCGAGGCCTGGTCGCTCAGATCGGGAAAGGCCTCACTCTTGCCGCGGTTGGTTATCACCACCCCAGCTTCTTCCAAAAGATCTGCTCTCTGCCGTTCGAGATCTACACGGATCGTGTTGTACTTGCCGCCTCGCCGCTTGGTGGTTTTGACGGATCGGCCGCCTGCAGGCCTGGTCGGTCGCTTGGTACGTGCGCGGGCTTTGTTGGGATGACTGGATTTCAGAGCCATAAAGGAACGGAGTATACCAATGCGGAGCGACGCCGTCAACGGCATGCGCCTTGCCCATTACGCATGAGTCTTACATGGAGTGAGGTGGAAGAGGCCGGCCAGCCGGGGCGATGGAACACGCGGTCGCGGAGCGATCTCTGAGCGTTCGTCGGGCCTTTGCACATGGTGAGGCATGACAGGAGATGCCAAGTCAGCGGAGGGAACGCGGTAACAGAGGTGTCAGCCCGAAGCGATACGGGAGTGAGATCCCGGTGAGGTGGCCTAAAGGTCTCTTCTCCCTTCGATGGATTTGATCAGCGTGACCTCATCAGCGTATTCGATGTCCATGCCGACGGGAATGCCATAGGCGATCCGAGATGCCCGCACGCCATACGGTTTAATGAGCTTTGTGAGATAAATCGCCGTGGCTTCCCCTTCGATCGTGGGGTTCGTCGCCAGGATGACTTCCTGGATGCCTCCCGCTTTCAGCCGATTGAGAAGATCCTGTGCACGAATGTCCGAAGGGCCGACTCCATCCAGAGGTGAGAGCGCACCGAGGAGTACATGATAGAGGCCTCGGTAGCCCGCCGTGCGTTCAATCGCATAGAGGGTACTGGGTTCTTCAACGACCAGCACCTTGGTGTGGTCTCGTTTCGGATCAACACAGAATTCGCACAGCTCCCCTTCGGCAATGTTGCGGCACTGTTGGCAGAAGGTGAGCCCCTGTTTCACTGCCTGGATTGCCTCCGCTAGGCGTAGGGCCTCGGCCGAATCAGTCTTGAGAATGTGGAAGGCAAGACGTTGGGCGGTTTTTTGCCCGATTCCCGGCAGCCGCACAAGTTCGCGGATCAGTTGGGCCAACAAACCTTGTTGATCGATGCCCATTGGTAGGCACTTTCCTCCAGGTCAGAACAAGCCAGGGATCCGCAGGCCGCCGGTGACGGACTTCATCTCTTCCGCCACCATGTCTCGAGCCTTCCGCAAGGCATCATTCGCGGCGGCAACAAGGAGGTCCTGCAGCATGTCTCCGTCTCCCCCTTTGAACACCTCTGGGTCAATCCTCATGGCAACGACTTCCATGGCTCCATTGACGGTGACGGATACCATCCCGCCACCCGCGGTCCCTTCGACCGTCTTGGATGCAGCCTGTTCTTGCAGCTTGGCCAACTGTTCTTGCATGGCCTGGGCCTGCTTTAACATGTTGCCCATGTTACCAAACGGATTCTTGGACATTACGGTGCCTCCTTCTGTGGAGGGGTTTGTCGCACATCAGCCAAGTCCCCCCCGAAGACAGAGAGCGCTTGTTTGACCAGAGGATGGGAACGGGTCTGTTCCAGAAGTGCATCCTTCCGGGTGCGCTCCTTCACAGCGCGGATCTGCGCCATGCTCGGCCCCACCGAGGAGGCGTCGGGCAACTCGGTCACGCTGACCTTCACCGGCCGGCCAGCCAGCTCTGCGCAGATGTCGGTCACCAGCCGAATATTTTCTTCCTTCTCCAAGACAGCTCGAGCGACAGATGCAGTGCGGGAGTACCCAATGGTGACGTGACAGTCATCGACGCTGAAAACGGAGCCCATCTCAAGAAAAGCACCAATGTTCGGATGGGTGCCCATCACACGGTCAACGACGGCTTCCCAATTGAACTGGATTGCGGGACTGACTTCGCCAGCCGGCCGGGTCTGGGTCGAGTCCGGATTCGCACCCTTCTCTGGGTGGCCAGTTCCATCGGTGGGCGTCCTTGGGGAAGTAGTCGGTTCCTCTGCTGACGCGGTCGAAGACCCCAGTTGAGTTAAAGCTGACCGGCCGCGCCCTTGAGAGGGTTCCGCCGTTGTAACGTTCGATTCACCAGTGGGGCTGGTCCGCTCAGGTCGCTGCGTCTGATCGCCCTTCGTGGCCGGGTCAGTCATGGCTCGGGTGTGAGGGGTCAGCGGTAGGGCTGCCGGTGGTTGAATGGAAGCCCGACGGTCCGAGTGAGGCTCACCTTGCTCGTCCCGGCTCGAAGGAGTCGTGGAGGCAGTCCGACTCTTGGCAGTGACTTGGAGATCACCCGGACGAGCGGTGAGAGCGCGAGTTGCACGAACCACTGCGACTTCTAGGACAAAGCGAGGATGTGCGCTCTGCCGCAACGCCTCTTCCGCTTGGGTAAAGATCCGGAACAACTCTTGAAGGTGTTCTGGCGCGAACGCCTTCGCCTCGGCGGCCGTTTGGCGCAAGTCTTCCTCGGACGCCTCGATCAGCCCCCGGAGTTCGTCGGCAGGAACGAGGGAGGCCACGAGGAGATTTCGGGCATGCTCGACCAGCTCGCTGCAATACCCCCGAAGGTCATGACCTTGATCCAGAAGGTTTGCCACGACCCGTAGAGCCGAGGGACTATCCTGTGCGGCGATGGCCGTGATCATGGTCCGAATGTGTTCGTGTGGAATCGAACCGATCAAGGCTTCGAGATCCTGGTGCTGGATGTTCTTGCCACTGAAGGCGACAATCTGGTCCAAGATACTCAGTGCGTCCCGCATGCTGCCCTCGCTGGCCCGCGTGATCGCAGCCAAGGATCGATCCTCGACCGTGAGCTGGTCGGAATTGGCAACATATCGAAGCCGCTGGACAATCTCAGCTGTCGGGATCCGCCGAAAGTTGTAATGCTGGCACCGTGAGAGGATGGTCGCGGGGATTTTGTGTATCTCTGTTGTCGCGAAGATAAACACCACATGAGCCGGCGGCTCTTCCAGTGTTTTCAGTAACGCGTTAAACGCCGAGTTGGACAACATGTGGACTTCGTCGATGATGTAGACTCGATACTGGCCACGAAAGGGCGAGAACTTGACGTTCTCGCGTATCTCTCGGACATCATCGACGCCAGTGTTGGAGGCTCCGTCGATCTCGATCACATCGACGGAGGTGCCCTGGGTGATCTCTGCGCAGTTTGGACATACGTCGCATGGAGTCGGCGTGGGTGCTTGTTCGCAGTTGAGGGCCTTGGCGAGAATTCTGGCCACGGTGGTCTTACCCACACCACGGGTGCCGGAAAAAATGAACGCATGCGCGATCCGATTGGTAGAGATCGCGTTCGCGAGTGTTTGCACCACGTGCGGCTGTCCAATGACATCCTGGAAGGTGCCGGGCCGGTACTTTCTGGCTGAGACCTGATAATCCATCTTGCGTGATCGCTTAACGAGTGAACATCAATGTTGGGCGCAATGAGCAAGCCCACAGCCTCACAAGGCCAGTGGGCACGGGGACACGGTCAGCCCGACTCTCAGGTGGCATGACAATGAAACGGGGCCAGGTGATCCTGCGGCACACAGACTTGCCCGCTTACCGTTGCTTCCTTCCGGACCTGGCGGGGTTCACAGGATTCTGTTGCACAGGGCCCAGCCCCTACCATAAAGAATTCCGAGTTTCGAGTTCAGAGTTTCGGGTTTCGTGTTCAGCTTGATCACAATTGGCCCGCCTTCGCTCAGGCTTCGGCGGGCAGCCTTCGCAATTTCTTTGGGCTGGCTCGCCAGCCGTAGCTTCAGCGAAGGCTGGCGGAGAGGGTGGGATTTGAACCCACGGTGCCGTTGCCAGCACACGTGCTCTCCAGGCACGCCGAATCGGCCACTCTCGCACCTCTCCGCGAGCATTTTAATGTAGGAGGAGAGGCATCTTAGCATGGGGTCTAGCCAGCGGCAAGCCAGTGGAGGGACCGAATGAGAGCCCATTTCCAGCGAGTCAGAGCGAACACCGTTGACAGCTGAGCATCAGTTTCCGAGTGGCCTAGTCTGATACAAACTGATTCCCACCCGAACCCCAGCAGAGTCTCTTCGAGCGGGCATGGCACGGATACATCCTATATCCTGGGGAGGGTAGACCCTGGCTGGCGCCCGCAGTCCTGACGGGCCTGCGACCATATTGACAGCCAGGAAATCCGGCGCTTACCATGGAATTCCCACGGATTGCCAGGTGCCGGACTCTGACTAGAGAGGACAGGCGGTATGCAGGTGGCTTTTCACGATTTTGATGCGGACGGATTTTCATTTCACAAGGATCCGGTACTGGTCCTCGATGAGTTTTGGACAGGAGAGGAGAGGAAGTATTTTCAGCAAGGCATGAAAAAGGCAGCGTGGAAGTCATTGAGTGATATGGCCCAAGTCCATGCCGCGTTTCCCAGTTGTGGTAACTGGGTGAAGGCTGAGATGGGGCAAACGGAGGCATCAGTCTTTCTCGAAAGACTCTACTTGCCATGTATCATTAACTACATCGAGTCGTTTCCCAACATTAGGCGGCGCCACATGAACTTCAACTATTACTCGTACGCCGTCGGCGATTGTCTCTCCACCCATGATGATACCGATGACGCGTACCTTGCTGCGGACACGCCAGGGAAAGTTATGCCGCTCCGGCGTCTTGCGCTCGCAACGTATTTCCACGATGAATGGCATCCCGATTGGGGCGGCGAACTGATCATTTACAGGCCGGAGAAGGGGTCCGGCTCGCAGCCGGCTCAGCTCGAGGTCACGCATTGTATCACCCCACGCCCGGGTTCGCTGGTCCTGTTTACCGTGCCGCGGATGCATCGGGTCTGTCGAGTGGATCTGTTAGCCGGAGATCATAAGCGTCTCTCCTCTGCCGGTTGGTTCATGACCGAACACGAAGGGTAGGCCATCGGTCAGAACTGCTTCTTGACCCAATCGTTCCTTCCACGAAGATCGGAACCCACGCTGTGGAACGGATCACAACAGTGGACGCGCATGTTGCGGGAGAGCCGTTGCGGGTCGTCGTCAGCGGGTTTCCGGAACCTGCTGGAAGCACCATGCTGGAGAGGCGTCGGGACGCTGCTGAGCGCTACGACCATCTGCGAAAAGTCTTGGTATGGGAGCCGCGCGGCCATGCCGACATGTATGGATGCGTGTTGACTACGCCGATCACGGCCGGCGCTCACCGTGGAGTACTCTTCTTCCATAATAGTGGGTTCAGCACCATGTGCGGCCACGGCATCATTGGGTTGGTGACGGTGGCATTGGAAACCGGGATGGTTCCCATTTCGTCGAACTCACCCACAAACGTGCTGCTGGATACACCGAGCGGGCTGGTGTCCACTTGGGCGTCTGTTCAGGATGGCCGGGTTCGGCACGTGGTCTTTCGCAATGTGCCAGCGTTTGCGCTATCGATGGATGAAATCGTGGAAGTGCCCGAGGTGGGCAAGGTGCGGTACGACCTGGCTTTTGGCGGCGCGTTCTATGCCATCTGTCGAGCCGAGGAACTGGGAGTTCCTCTCGTTCCGGCGGAATCAAGGCGGCTGACGGATGTGGGGATGGCAATCAAGCGAACCATTGTGGGACAGAGGGAGATCCGACATCCGATAGAGCCCGAACTCGGGTTCTTGTACGGCACGATCTTCGTGGGCCCGCCCCAGGCTCCCGGGGCGTCGAGTCGAAACGTGTGCGTATTTGCCGACGGCGCCGTGGATCGCTCTCCTACTGGAACCGGGGTGAGCGCACGCTTGGCATTGTCTTATGCGAGGGGAGAGCTCAAACTAGGCGAAACCTGTGTCGTCGAGAGCATTATCGGATCCCGATTCACAGGAAGGATTGCCGAGTTGACCGAGCTGGGTGGTTGCCGGGCTGTCATCCCGGAAATTGAAGGCGCGGCATACCTCACCGGGCGCCACGAGTTTCTGGTAGATCCTGAAGATCCCTTGAGGGAAGGCTTCTTCCTGCGGTGATCGCTGTCTTCCGAGCAAGTTCCCCACCAGGATGCCGCTTCACATTAACATCCCTCAACACAACCCTCGACCTGCTTGATGGACCAATTCAGCGCCTCCTTCAGTTCCTGGAGCTGCTTGTTGCCTGGATCACGGATCATCAACTTCTTTGCGAAGAGGGCTTTCATTGGTTCGATGGTTGTCTTATCGGGAATCTTCCCTAAGGCCCAGGCGACCTCAATCTGAACTCGGATGTCGACGCCGCCTGGGGGATCCAGCATCTCCAGAAGCGGTGGCACGACGCTCGGGTCACCAGCCATACCTCCGACTCTTCCCAGTCCCTTCGCGGCAGCCGCCTGCAATTCGGGATCCTGTGAATTCTTCAAGATGTCGACCAGAAGGGGAATACCGTCCCGACCGATCCCTCCGATCGCCACGGTTGCTTGCTTGGCTAGATCCTTGTCTTGAAGGGCCCGTTGGAGGGTGGGCATCGCCTTGTCGCTCTGCATTTCCCCCAGCAGAGCAATCACCCTCAGCTTGCGTTCGTCCGAACCATAGGAATCGAGGATCTTGAGTAGCCGATCTGGCTGCCCCCATTCGGCTGTCAAGAGGACCGGAAAATCGTACTCCCTCAACAAGAGCCTGAGGGACTCCATCGCATAGCGCCCGGCATCCTCAGCCTTCGCAGCCTTGGCCGCCTCGATCGAATCCTGGTAGTCGGTACGGACCTCCTTGTACCACTGAACCTTCATGCCGCCGAGCCTGTACGTGAGCTGACAGGCCGGCCCCTTCCAGAGCCGGGCAGGTGCGTCTGGAAGGTCGGCATCACCTCCGGCGGTGACCGTACCCTCCCAGGTCTTGCGCTGTTCACACTTCACTTTCAACGTCACGTCGTGCGGCTCCGAAGCATCGGTGACCACGGTGTACTCAAGTTCTTCCATCCGGGCTGACACCTCCTGGGTAATGGGGCCGACATCCGCGGGGCCTGTGTCAGTCAGGGCGACAACTTTGACCATGACGACTTCGATCTCGGCCAGCCGCGCTTTCTGCTCTGGTGTGAAGTAGTCGCGATAGGCCCAGCTTGCCGTGCTCACGCAGAGGATGAGGGCAGATGCGGTCGAGACGGAGAGAATCGTTTTCATGGTCCATCTCCCATGGTGCGCAGGCTCAATCGCATATCCATTGGGTGGCTTGGTCGTATCGAGCTGCCGCTAGGGGATCGCCAGACAAGAACTGAGGGTAAGAGGCCGGAGACGCTCGCATTGATGAGCGGACACTGAGAGGCCGGCCTCATCTTCACGATCCGCCATGCTCCCAAATGTCAATGGTACAGTATACTGCGACCGTCCCCCCCGTTCTAGCCCCCTTAGGGGCGCCATCCTTCTCTCCCTGAGTGCTGAGCAAGCGCTCGATGCGGCCGTGGCCGCCCCGAAATGCAGATAAGCCCACGAAACCTGACAGGGTTCGCTCGAAGCCGCCCGCGGGTTGACAGTCATGCGCGTTGGCCTGTAAAAATGAACGAAAGATCAGTTCGACGGCGCAGGATCGTCATGGAGCAGGTTCCGGAATCCCTCCGCGGCAAAGCTCGTCATGCGGGTTGCGAGAGTGGCGGAACTGGCAGACGCGCGAGACTTAGGATCTCGTGGGTAACCGTGGGGGTTCGAGTCCCCCCTCTCGCACCACCGCCTTTGTGAAGCGTCCTTTGTACGGGTAGGACTTCGTCGACGCGACACTCTCAGAGAGAGCACGGTAAGAACTGATGAAGTTGGAAGTGACAGAGCTCGGACCGTTTAAGCGCGCGCTAAAGATTGAGGTTCCCGAAGATGAGGTGAACCGGCGATTTACCCAAGCCTATGCGGATCTGAATCGCCAGGTTCGAGTCCCAGGGTTTCGACCGGGCAAA
>JBHICF010000063.1:0-9137 GCA_046759485.1 Nitrospiraceae bacterium | reverse complement strand
GAGTATCCCCGCGTTCAATTGATCGTGCTAACCGGCTTCCCAGACACTGAAATGGCAGCGAACTATCTGAGACAGGGTGTCGTCGACTACCTGGTCAAACCGGTGGAGGGCGAGAATCTGAAAGCTGCCGTAGGGAAGGCCATGGAACAGCGCGAGATTCACCGATTGTAGCCATGATTGGATCTCTCCTCTTCTTCAAGAATCCGCTCGCCAGAGCAGAAGGTGGTCTTGCGTCTGCCAGCAGTCAAGGCGGTGTAAGCCGTCTGCTCGGGTCTGGGGCTTGTTGATCAGCTTCCGACCTACTGGGAGAACACCATGCTGGATCCCCAACCAGCGAGGGTTGTCATTCTCGGAGGAGGGAAAGGGGGCACAGCCCTTCTAGACCTTCTCTCCCACATTCCCGGCATCGAGATCATAGGTGTGGCTGATAAGGATCCTTCCGCCCCGGGGTTCAGACGGGCGTTGGATCTGAATCTCAAGGTGACGCACGACGTCGTCGACCTGATTGCCGACGAGTCTGTCAACCTCATTGTGGATGTGACCGGCGATCCGGACGTGCAAGCGGTCATCCGCGCTCGGAAACCGACTGGCGCGGAAGTGCTCGGGGGTGCGGCATCTCGGCTCCTGTGGAACCTCGTCCAGCACGAGGCCCAGATGCAGGCTCAGTTGTTCACCACTGAGAAGCTGGCGAGTATCGGTACCTTCGCCTCAGGCATCGCTCACGACATTAATAACCCGCTGTATATGATCCAGGGACTCGCGGAAAACATTGAACAAGAGTCTGACCTCTCGGCCACGCGGGAGCACGCCCGGGACATCGTGAGGGCCGTCCAACGGGTCAGCGCCCTCAGCAAGGACCTGACCCAATATGCACGTCAGTCAGCCACCTATGACCTGGTGGAAGTCGAACTCAATCCGAAGCTGGATGAGGCGTTCAGGATTGCTCGCCATGCAACGGTGCTCCAAGATCTCTCAGTCGTGAAGGAGTACACGTCCAAGACAGCCATCAAGGCGAAGCCAGAGGAAATCCTTCACGTGTTTGTCAACCTCATCACAAATGCTATCCAGGCGATGGAAGGGAAAGGAACGCTGACGTTGGGGTCGGAATGTCAGGATGGAGTGGTCAGGGTGAAGATATCAGATAGTGGATGCGGAATTCCTAAGGAGAATCTCGGCAAGATTTTTGACCCGTTCTTCACGACGAAACCGCCTGACAGAGGCACTGGCTTGGGTTTGCACAACGTCCGAGCCATCGTCCACAAATACCAGGGTCTCATCCATGTCGACAGCGAAGTGGGTAAAGGGACCACGTTCAGGCTGCAGTTCCAGGGCGCGGCGCAGACCTGAGAGAGGCGCATCAGATGGGTCAAGCCACAACTCTTAGGAAAAAGCAGGCTCGATGGGGGCTGAAAGGCAAACTCATCCTTTCCATGCTTACCGTGGGAGTGTTTCCTCTCCTGATCGGGCTGGTCATGGCCTTCCTGGGAGCCAAGGAACAGCTCCGTGAGGTCAGTGGCGGGAGTTTCGCTGGTCTGGCTACTGAAACGGCAAGGAAGCTTGACCTCGTCATCAGCGATGAAATGAACAGGACAGCCCGCATCGCTTCCGACCCTCTGGTTGTGGAGGCGCTCGAGAATCGGCGGGATCAAGCACCTACATCCGGCCTGCCACAGTCGCAAATCGAGAGTGCAGCACAGGCTTGGGACGCGAACCATCCGGATGCGGTTGCCGCGATCACGAAGAGTGGGCTCGCCGATCTGTTACGTCGTTACTACTCCGAAACGGATGCGCAGACCGGGGGCGGCTCCTCCACCGTCAGACGTTCCGCCACACGAGCGTTGTTCGTCACGGATACCACAGGAGCACTAGTCGCAAGCATCAACGGGGCGGTCCCGTATCAAAACAGCCACACGTCCTGGTGGCGGGGTGCATTCCATAAGGGTGTGGGAAAGCCTTACATCGAGAGTGTGGCGTTCGATGAGGGGCTCAACACATACACCTTTACCCTATCGTTGCCGATCATGGATAGTATCCAATACCATGCCGTTGGTGTGTTGCACCGAGCCTACGACGCGAGCGAGTTTCTCGCCCCGTCCATCCACCCCATACGGTTCGGCAAGACCGGCCACGTCATGCTCATTGACAGCAAGGGCACGGTGATCAGCTGCCCTGTTCTTTCAACAGGCATCCGCTTGGCCGATCCGGAACTCATCTCGCTCGTGACACCGATCGAGTCAGGCTGGGTCAATGCGCCAAGCGATGGTCACGGAGGACAGAGGGCTTCCATCGTTGGGTTCGCATCGCTGCCGGCCACGAGCAGGATCACACATGACTCGACGGGCCTTCGTTGGCACACGTTCGTCTGGCAGTCATCAGAGGAACTCTTTGCTCCCATCCAGCATCTGCTAACGTGGATTTCTGTCTTCGGAATCGTCGCCGTCGGACTCCTCGTCACGCTGGGGTATGTCGCAGCGGGGCGGATCGTCACGCCAATCCGACGGCTCCAGGAAGCTGCCCAGCTCATTGGACGCGGTGAGTTCCGGGAGCCGCTTGCTATCAAGACCGGCGATGAGATAGAGGACCTGGCTGACGAAATCAATCGGATGAACTCACAACTCGAGGTGGCCTTCGCCGGACTGACTGATCAGGTGACATTGAAGACTCAGGAAGTTCAATACCTTCAGAAGTCGACGGATCAGATTTTGGATAGCGTCGCGACCCCGATTACGCTGTTGGACCATGAAGGCCATATCCAGTATATGAACCGAGCCTCGAAGGAAGCCTTTGACCTGCACCAGCCCGACCTGGAGGGTGCTCGCCTCTTCGACCTGATTCCTACCGATGAACCATCGCGGGAGAAATTGCGACAGGAGTTTGTGGCGCTTGATTCCCAACTGGATGATTCCGAGGACTCGGATTCAGAGGCCGAACAGGCCGTTCGCTTCAAGGTCCAGGATCCTCTCGTTCCCCAGCAAGCCCAGTCTACTGATGTTCAGCGCGACGAGCTCCACATCGGATCGAGGATCTATCGGTATGAATGGTTCCGTGTCAGCGGACGGCTCGGAGAAGCACAGCGGATTGGCCTGATTTTCCGGGACACAACCGATGAAAGTCGCTTGCAAGATCAACTCATCCAAGCCGAGAAATCGGGAAGCCTGGGCGTGCTCAGCGCGGGCATCGGGCACGAGTTGAACAACCCACTGTTTAGCGTCCTTGGGCTGGGAGAAGCCATTCAGGAAGAGTCCGACCTCACGAAGGCGAAGTCACTGGCGAAGGACATTGTTCAATATGGCAAGCGGATGGCGGCGATCGTTCGAGATTTCACCGGCCTGGCCCATGCAGATCCCAAGGAACGCTCTGTTTGGGTCGATGTCAATGACCAGCTAGATCAAGCAGTCAAGGCGGTTCAAAGCGGATATCCGACCAGCGCTCTCGAAGTGCGGACAGAGCTCCGCCCCCTACCCAAGCTGTATGCTATGCCAGACGAGCTTCGACAGGCCTTTCTGAACGTGATTCGGAATTGTTGCGAGGCCATGCAAGGGCAAGGTATTCTCTCGCTTCGAACTGAAGCGCACGAGAACCACATGAAGATCGTGATCGGAGACTCCGGGCCCGGGATTCCTAAACCTTTTCTCAAGCGAATCTTTGATCCTTTTTTCACGACGAAGGGACAAGGCAAGGGAACCGGACTGGGGTTGACTGTCGCGCAGAGGATTGTCACCAAATACGGTGGCCACATTCATGTTGATAGTGAAGAAGGACAAGGAACCGTATGCCACATTACACTACCCGTACGAGTGGCAGCTGAGCTGCAGAAGGAGTCGCGATGAAGCCGGCACTAAAGAGCTGGAGCAGGACTTGGTGGAGCGTTGCAGGGATCGTCGCCTTGATCGCAGCTTTCTCGTCGGTCTCCTTAGGGGCAAAGACCAAAGATACTCTCCCTGGCATCTCTCCGACGAAAGTTGCTGATTATGTGCACGCGGTCATTGAAGCGGATCGAACGATCTATACTACGCACGTCGTCGCGCGCATGCAGGAGAAGGGGATCGTGGTCGCGGATGAGGACTGGGAACAGCGCAATGCCTTGCCATTGCCGGCCCAGTTCCTCAAATACGCCGGGCGGATGGCGGCGGAGGGTGGGAGCGGGATTCGGTACGAGCTGATGAGCCTGTGGCCAATCAGGAACGGGCCCGCTACGGAGTTCGAACGGAAAGGTCTCGAAGCTGTGCTCGCCAATCCCGAGCAGGCGCACACCGGGATTGTGAAGAGTGGGCGCAAGCGGTATTTCCAGGCGATTTACGCCGACCGCGCTATCTCAAAGGCCTGTGTCACCTGTCATAACGGACATGTGCTCAGCCCCAAACGGGACTTCAAGCTCAATGACGTCATGGGCGGCACAGTGATTACCATCCCGTTGGACCGATGAGTGACTGACGCCCTGTTGCCATTTCACGTCATGATCGAGCGCTCTACATGCTTCTATCATGAATGACCTGTTCAGCGGATACCACAGCGATCATTTCTTTGACGAAATGTTTGCAGGCCGTGGATTGCCCCGCGCCCATTATCGGGCGCTGTGCGACCGGATTGGCACGCTCTCCCTTGAAGAGCTGGATCGGCATCAGAGGCAAGCAGAGCGGGTTTTTCTCAACAGAGGCATCACCTTTGCCGTCTACGGTGATCCGCAGCAGATTGAGCGCGTCTTCCCCTTTGATCTTGTTCCTCGCATCATACCGAATAGCGAGTGGCGCCACATTGAAACGGGGCTGCGACAACGGCTCCGCGCATTGAATGCGTTTCTGCTTGATATCTATGGACGCCAGCAGATCCTGAAGGACAGTGTCGTTCCACACGAACTCATCGATAGTGCCGCCCACTTCCAACGTGACTTTGTTGGCTTCCGCCCGGCCAAGGACATCTTTATTCATATTGCCGGGATTGACCTCATCAGAGATTCAACAGGCACGTACTATGTCCTCGAGGACAATCTCCGTACACCGTCGGGGGTCTCGTACGTCCTTGAGAACCGGATTGTCATGAAGCAGGTGTTCCCTCGCCTGTTTTCCAAGATGCGTGTCCGGCCGGTTGATCACTATCCCAACCAGCTCCTTGAAAACTTAAAATTTGTAGCGCCCTCCGCGAGAGAAGATCCCACCGTGGTGTTGCTGACGCCGGGCATTGGGAACTCAGCTTACTTCGAGCATTCCTTTCTCGCCTTGCAAATGGGTATCGAACTCGTCGAAGGCCAGGACCTCGTGGTCGAGGGTGAACGCGTCTACATGAAAACGACTGAGGGACTCCTTCAAGTCGATGTCATCTACCGTCGCCTCGATGATGCGTTTCTTGACCCTGAGGTATTCCAAAGCGACTCACTGCTCGGTGTCCCGGGTCTCGTCCGGGCATACAGGGCAGGGAACGTCGTCCTTGCGAATTCAATAGGGAACGGAGTGGCCGACGACAAGGCGATTTATCCCTTTGTCCCTAAGATGATCGAGTATTATCTGAGTGAATCTCCGCTGCTCCCGAATGTCCCGACCTACTCGTGCTGGATCCAGGAGCAGAGAGAGTACGTGCTCGATCACATGGCTGACCTTGTGGTCAAAGTCGCCAACGAGTCGGGAGGCTATGGGATGCTGATGGGACCAACCTCAACCAAAGCCCAGCAAGAGGAGTTCCGTCAGCGGATCGATCGTAGCCCTCGCGACTACATTGCCCAGCCGGTCATGGCCCTCTCACGGCACCCATGCCTGGTGGATCATCCGGAAGGGGGTCGCAATCTTGCGCCGTGCCACATCGACTTACGACCGTTTGTACTGTATGGCCAGGACATCACGATGTCGCTCGGGGGGCTCACGCGCGTCGCCCTGCGTGGAGGCTCTTTGGTGGTGAACTCCTCCCAAGGCGGTGGAAGTAAGGACACGTGGGTTCTGTACGGGGAGGATTAGTCGTGCTCAGCCGGACAGCGGAGGATTTCTTCTGGAATGGTCGGTATATCGAGCGAGCCGAATACAGGGCTCGCTATGCGACCGTACAGTATCACCTCTTCCTTGAAAGCACTGATCTGGAGGATCCCACTCCCATCTGGGAGCGTTACCTGTCGAGCGTGGGGGAACTTGACAGCTACCATGATCTGTACACGAGCCTTGACACTCAATCGGTATTGGAATTCCTCACTCTAAACAAGTCGAATCCTAGTTCGATCCTCAATCTCGTCTCGGCTGCTCGAGAGAATGCAAGAAGCATCCAGGACCAGCTGTCCAGTGAAGTGTGGCATCACGTCAATGCGTTCTATCTCAGCCTTAAGGATTGTACGCCTCAGGACCTCTGGAGAAGCCCTCACCAATGGCTGAATCACATCCAGCACACCTGCCACACTCTCTATGGCGTGATCGCGAGCACCATGCTGCATGATCAAGGCTGGTGTTTCTACCGGCTCGGTCAGAATACGGAACGGGCCAGCCACACGGCTCGCCTCCTGGCCCATCCGATCCTGCTCAGGGCAGCTCCTGAGCCGAGCGCCTTATCGGAGTTTCATCAGTGCATTGCCATACTCAAGTCTGCGAGCGCGTATGAAGCCTATCGAAAAGTCTACCGTTCCGACGTCGTCCCCGCCAAAATCGTCGACTTTCTCTTGTTTCATGAACGCTTTCCCCGCTCCGTCCGGTTCTGCACGAATACGATTCGACAATTGATGACGCGACTCGCCTCCACGCCACAGAAGGCTCCTACTCAGCTCACGCAACGCCTTGTTGGCCAGCTGGCAGCGGATATGGAGTTCGCGACGCTGGACGAAATCTACAAAATGGGCCTTGCCACATTTCTGGGCGAGCTCGTCGACCGGCTTGACGATCTTTCCACTGCCATCACCAAGACCTTCTTCCGCGCAGGCGAGGCGTTGGACCTCGCCCTGCCAGAACCTCGACGACGACGGAAAGCGGTGCTCCACCGAAGCGAGCCCAGTCTCCAGAAACTGAACGCCGTCCTCGCAATACGGCATCAGTTCACCTATTCCTACGATTCCCCTGTGTCTGGTGTCCGGACTCTCATGCGCCTTGCACCTCCTCAGCACTACGGCCCTCAGCGGAGATTGGACATCCGCTGGCACATGGAGCCACCCGCTGACTACAGACACTATACAGACGCGTTCGGTAACCTCGTCTGGCAGCTGGAGCATCCTCAGATTGAGCAGGTGCTTGATTGTCTCGTAGAAATGCGCGTCCAGAAATCGGCCCTCTACCTGACGGACGGCGGGTTGGCTCTTCAGGGGGTCAGTACGCAGGAGTCAGACTGCACGGTAGAACCTGTGGAGTTCGCCAGGCTTACCTCTCTCGTTGATAGTTCGGATGCCTTGCTCCGTCTCGCCAAGCGCGTACAAGGCCGTGGTGCCTCTCCGGTGGAGGTGGCTGAGAGCTTCCTGCATCAGATCCACGCCCACATGCGGTATGAGCCTGGGCATACTCACGTGGGCACCAAGGCCTCTGAGGCCTTGGCCCTGGCACACGGGGTCTGCCAGGACTACGCCCACATCATGCTGTCCCTCTGCCGCCTGGTCAAACTCCCAGCTCGGTATGTATCTGGGTATTTGCCTGGCGAGGGCCAAATGCATGCTTGGGTCGAAGTCTTACTCTCCATCAGGTCGCAGGATACACCTCTCTGGATTGCCTACGACCCCACCCACGAGCGGCGCTGTGATGAGCGATATGTCGCTGTCGCCATCGGTCGTGATTACCAAGACATCGCTCCGACCAGTGGTTACTACACCGGTGGGGCCAACAATTCCCTCGAGGTAGACGTCTCCGTCGTGATGGAGGCACATGGCCCGGCTGAGCACTGGCTGGGGTCTTCCGCTCCTGCCCAACGCGCTCCCAACCCCGCATCTGAGGCCCAGCAACAGTAGGAATATTTTCGTGAGCGGGGCCGCCCTTTCCGCCGGTTCCAGGGAACTGTCATTGGCTTCAGGAGACAAGGAAGGGAGGCGAGCGCGGCGTATCAGCCGCGTCGGATCTTAAGTGGAGACACCGAGTCAAGCGAGATTGAACGCCAAAGAGAAGATCAGGGTTGGCACGTCGCGAGGCGGGGCGGTCAGTTCTCCATCATCTCGAGCCGAGTGTCAAACTCATGCCCACAACCTGTACAGCGGATACAGTCGGATTCTACGGCCACCTCATCATCGCGAATGCCCATCCCTCCGCAGTCGGGGCACCGAGTCAACTGAACCTGCTGATCGTTCACTGTTTCGTAGCGTGACCCGCGCAGGCAATAAACCGGCTGATCCTCCAATAGCCAGGGACGCCCTGTGTTATCCATAACCGGAAGGACGACGTAATGACGGGCTGCGTACTGCTGAATTGCTTTCGGATCTGCAAATCCGTCCTGCACCAGCTTCCCAGTCTTTACCTCATACAGTGCGTTGTCTCTGATGACAACTTTCGTTGGTCCCATCCTTCACCTCGCTTCACAGGAACCCCGAGACGTCAGAGGGCCTGAGAGAAATAGGCCTACACCACTCCTGAATAATATCGCAGGATATTCGACACCGAGACGACACCGACGATAGTCCCGTTATCCGTGACCGCAAGATGTCGCGTCGCCCTGTCCTTCATCATGCGCACAGCCTCAATGATCGGCTGAGTGGCCTCGATCGTCACAACGGGCGTTCTCATGCAGGACTTCACAGCTGTAGCGGACGCATCGAGTCCTCGCGCCACAACCTCACGGGCCAGGTCCGTGTCGGTGATCACACCCACGTAATAGCGGTCATCAGAAACCAAGAGCGAGCCGATTCTCCACTGCTGCATGCGCTTACTGGCTTCCTTTAATGTATCATTGACATTGACGGTTCGGATTTCCGGTGACATGTGGTCTGAGATCTGGGGGCCGATGACGACCTGAGGACCCAGCTGCGGCTTTTTGGCGGCGGCTGCTCGACGTGCCTCGAGCTCGGCAATACAGCTTTCCAGCACCCGGTTGCGTTGCATCAGGCTCTGCCGGTCACTATCCTGTCCGCCCCCTTCAGGGGCTTCGTCAGTTAAGTTCACCAGACCGGAGGCTTCCCCAAACTGAGCATACGAATAGGCTTCAAGCATCTCAGAGGATTCCCCGAACACTTCCGCGATCAACCGCTCCGTCTCGGCATC
>JBHICF010000062.1:0-9213 GCA_046759485.1 Nitrospiraceae bacterium | reverse complement strand
CAGCGCTCGCGTTGTGCCAGCTCCTCCGCGATCCGCATCATCATCCGACGATAGAGGACTACCCGCAGGGCAGCAGGGCCCCCAAGTACGATCTGTCGCTGAATCTCGCCGAACGGAACTAAGTACAGGCTGGAATGGAGTTGGTAAGGCGTGAGGATCTCCACAATCTCGCGGGCTTTCTCTTCAGAGGCTCGGCTGACATAGGGCCGGCCATGGAAGTGGATGAAGACAGCCTTACAGCCCCGTTTCATCATCCGATAAGCGGCAACTGGCGAGTCGATGCCCCCGGAGAGGAGACAGGCAACCTTGTGGCTGACCCCCACGGGAAGGCCGCCCGGTCCGCGCTCTCTCTCAACGGAGAAGTATGCGAGGCCGTTCAGGATCTCAATTGCGATCGTGAGCTCAGGACTTTGGAGACGGACGCGCTTTCCGGTCACGGCGCAAACGTGCGCACCGATCTCCCGGTCGACCTCCATGGACGTCAGAGGGAAACGCTTGTCAGCACGCTTCGTCGAGATGCGGAACGTGTCGAAGGCGAGAGTGCCTACGTGGTGCCCGACAGCTATTTTCAGTTCTTCAAGAGGAAGCGCGCCAGCGAGCGGGACCGACTGTGCGAGGGCGAAGTTGGTCACGCCAAAAACCTTCGCAAGCCGCTGTCGGACCGGTTCCCAAGGCGTTTGTTTAGAGAGAGTGATGCGGATACGGCCGGGCAGGGGCTCGACACGGGGCACGTCGAGGCCACGTAATGCCTCGCGCAGATGGCGCACTAAGCGGCTTTCGAAGAGTGGTCGGTTCCGCCCCTTCAGTGCCAATTCGTGGTAGTGAACAATGGCACATCTCATGTTGGAAGCAGCTGCTGTGTGCGGTCGGGTGCGTTGAGTGGATCGTATCGGAAGTGTCTTGGATCTCAATCCCAAGTTCAGGATTAATGCTCTAGGTAGCGCTCAGCATCAATCGCGGCCATGCATCCCGTGCCGGCTGCCGTCACGGCCTGACGGTATCGAGAGTCCTGGACGTCCCCAGCTGCAAACACACCGGGTATGTTCGTGTGAGTGCCGTTTCTCGTCAGGATGTATCCCTTGGCATCCATCTCGACCTGGTTCTTGAACAGGCCAGTATTGGGGTTGTGGCCTATTGCCACGAAGATACCGGCCGTAGCCAAGTCCGTTGTCGTCCCTGTGGTCGTATTCTTGAGGCGAACGCCTGTGACGACCGAGTCTCCCAGAATTTCCTCGACGACTGAGTTCCAAACGAACGAGATCTTCTCATTCTTGAATCCTCGGTCCTGCATGATTTTGGAGGCCCGCAGCTTGTCACGGCGATGAACCACGGTCACGCGGGACGCAAACTTAGTGAGAAAGTTCGCTTCTTCCAAGGCACTGTCGCCTCCGCCGACCACAACCAGCTCCTTTCCGCGGAAGAAGTACCCGTCGCAAGTGGCGCAAGTTGAAACACCATGACCCATCAAACGGGACTCGCTGGGGACTCCGAGAAGAAGAGCCGAAGCCCCTGTTGCAATAATAAGCGTTTTGCTCTCGACGGTCTCTTGACCTTCGATGGTGATCGCAAAAGGCGTTCGCTTGAGGTCTACGGACGACACATCTCCCCTCAGGAATTCCGTCCCGAACCTCTCCGCTTGGGCACGCATTTCCTGGATGAGCTGTGGCCCTAAAATGCCCTTCGCAAAACCTGGATAATTCTCGACGTCTGTGGTGAGGGTTAACTGGCCGCCCGCCTGGACGCCTTCGACGAGCAGAGGCGAGAGGTTGGCTCGTGATGCGTAAATCGCAGCGGTCAGACCGGCAAGGCCGGACCCTATGATGACGACATTTCGCATGGGCGGACTTTAGCACATGGAAGGTCAGAGCGGAAGGGGCTCAGTCAAGCCAGGTGTTTCAATTCCAAGTAAATCCGCTTCACATGAAGGCGAAGCCGCCTCGGAGAGTGCTTACCGTCGATCACATAATTGGCATACTTGATCTTTTCCGACAGCGACATTTGAGCCCGGATCCGGCGCATGGCCTCCGCGCGCGTCAGGTGGTCGCGGCGCTGAAGCCGCAGGATCTGCGTCTCTCGATCTGTGTGGACCACAATGATCCGATCCATACGATGGTGGGCACCTGCTTCGATCAGCAGAGGGGCGTCGTAAATGATAATCGCGTGAGGGTTGATCAGGGCGACTTCACGGCTCAAGCGTGCCTGTTCGCGGGCGACCCGAGGGTGGACGATCGAGTTGAGCCGTCGCAGCTTAGCTCGGCTGCGGAAGACGATCCTCGCCAGAGCCGCACGATCTACCTTCCTATCCTTGCGTAGCACCCCGTTGCCATAGACTTTGACAATATCGCGCCAGGCAGGCCTTCCTGGTTCCACAACCTTCCGGGCCAGGACGTCGGCGTCCAACACGATTGCTCCATACCGCCGGAAGAGGCGTGCAACAGTGCTTTTACCAGTGGCCAGTCCTCCAGTCAGCCCAGCAGAGATCATGCTGGAGAATAGCATGGGCCTTTCGGCGTCACAAGGAACGAGGCCCCAGCCCCAACGTGTGTCTGGAGGGCGCTCAACTTGACTTCTTTCGCTGGTTCCTTGTATCAGGAAGTCATGCGGGTTATACGTGCCATACCACTGGGAGTGTGCGCCCTTGTGCTTATCGCGTGGGCTTGGTGTGGAGATGTCGGCCTCGCTGGCGATGGCGGAGGTGCCATGGCTAAGGCGCCTCGTACGATTGTGGTTGCGCTCGACGGGAGCGGCGAATTTCGGTCGATTCAGGAGGCCATTGACCAGGCAACACGTGGGGACACTATTCATGTTAAATCAGGGATGTACGCAGAAGATGTGACAATCCATAGCAAGGAACAGTTGAAACTCGTCGGCGAAGGGGTTGAGCAAGTCACGATCCTCGGCCAAAACCGAGTTGGTGCCTTCCATATCGGAAAGTGGCCCTATGGCGCGAGAGACATCGAGATCAGCAACCTGACGATCAACGAACACGGTGGACTCGCGATGGGTATCTTCAATGGAGAATCCGTCACGCTCAGGAATGTCCGTGTCAATGGGCTGCTGTTCGGCCAGCAGGTGCAGGGGGTCGTGATTGAGCGGTGCGTCGTTGGAGGCAGTGAGACCACAGGCGTGTCCTTCGTCGATTCCCATTCTGTCTTGGCGGAGAGTTTCATCCATAATAACGATCATGGGGTGAAAGTCGCGGGTCGGTCCGTGGTACGCCTTGAGCACAACGTGATCACGCGAAGTCTTTTCGAAGGTGTTGTCGTAACCGATGAAGCCCAGGCCAGTCTCGTCAGCAACACGATTGTGAACAACGGCGGAGGCGTGGCCTTTCTCGGCACCTCTCGCAGTGAAGTTTCCGGGAATATTGTCAGCCTCAACAAAGTGGGGTTTGTGGTGGGGCCGTCCAGCGAGGTCGTCACCTCATACAATGCCCTGTACAACCGGGAAGGGGACTATCTCCGGGCCGGTTCTCCTAATATCCCCGCACCAGAGCTGAGGGCGGAGTCGGATCTTGCGCTTGATCCGCGATTCGTGGATCCCAGCCAGGATGATTTTCGCCTACGTCCTGACACCCCCCTGCTCCGAATTGGTAATTTCGCCTTTCTTGGGGCCCTTCCTCCAGTTGATCTAAGTCGTTAATTTTAAAAGCTAAAATCAGCTTTCAGCTCGGCAAAAGATTGGGCCAGTCCGTTCGACGCCTGGGAAAACCTATGGTATGGTAATTCTTAGTGAGTTTGACTGGCCCTGAGGGTTGCCGATTTCCTTGCCACCCCCTGAGGCAACGAAGGGAGGGACCGAGATGGCCAGCTATCGTGCCGAGGAAGAAACCCGCGGTCTACCAGGCATCCCCTCACTAGAAGAACTTGAACCCGGCCGGCCCATCGGTGTGATCCTCCCCATGTCAGAGAAGCAACAGGGCGCCTTGCGCGATAGCATCGAGCTGATCGATTTTCTCGTGAACCAAAACGACGTCATCTGGAGTTAGCACCTGCCAACCTAACCGTATCCTGGTTCCCCATCTCCCTCTCAGCCTTGACCTCCGGGCATCATTTCGAATCCCCGACCGCTAGTCAGTACCGAGTCTGAGTGATTCTTCTGTGCGTTGCTCCTAGGGAAGGGGAAGAGTATGATGTGCTCCGGTCCGGTTCTAGCTGAGAACCCCATAAAAGCATACACGCAGCCCTCCCTAAAGAACATGCTGAGCCATGGCTGACGTAATCCGCCTGAAGAACAAGGCGCCGGTGCCGTACCAAATAATAGCGATCCGCGACGAGACGCATGATACCAAGACGTTTCGGTTCGCGCTCCCGGATAGCGCCACGCTTGACATGTTGCCCGGTGATCACCTCTATATCCATGCCAATCTCAATGGCAAGGCGGTGAAGCGTCCTTATACTCCCTCGTCTCTTCCTGGGACAGTGGGGTACTTTGAGTTAACAATCAAGCGCTACGAATCCGGCGTGATTTCCAAGTACGTGCATGAAAAGAACATCGGCGATACGGTGCAGATCAGCGGTCCGAACCAGGGCGGACACTGGATAGACGGCATGGCCAACGCCGCGGGTTTCGTGGCCGGAGGGACAGGGATCACGCCAATGATCTCCATTATTCGCTGGATTCTCGTTAACAAATTAGCCGTCGAGTCGTCGTTGATCTTCGCCAATAAGACCGAGGCCGATATCATTTTCCGGAATGAATTTGACCGGGCCATGCGAGAGTCCCCCAATTTTCATTGCTATCATGTGCTTGAACAACCGCCCCCGGGCTGGTCCCTAGGGGTTGGCCGGATCACCACTGAGATCCTCCGCACTCGGCTGCCTGTCCCGCGGCCCGATACGGTGGTCTTCCTTTGCGGCCCCCCTCAAATGGTCGATGCGCTCGAGGTAACCCTTCGGGATCTCGGGTACGCGGAGAGCTCGGTTATCCTGCCGTAAGGCAAGAAATTTTTGGTCATTCTCCAACCCGAGAGCCTTTACCCAAGGCTTCAACCCACCTTAGCCTGAGACACCAACGCCTTGTAAGCTGTCTCTGAACGAAACGACTAAAAGAAGGTGCTTGTGCTTTACCCTACGGGTCTCCGGGACCAAGGACTCCACGAGAGGCTTGAAGGAGAGGTCACGTTGATGGGTCGAATCAGCTCCTCCAGCACCGGGCTTCTTGACGTGAAGTGCAGTCTTCCCTACCATGGGCCCCGCTCCGGTTGGACACTTGATCAGTTGTCGGGAACCTCGAGGCATGCCATGGAGCAGGGGCAATTATCCGATCCTCACACATGGCCTGATCGCTACGGGAATTACCTCTTTCGCAGCGCATTAACGAGAGTGCGAGACAGGGTACTGGCGGAAGAGATCGTCCAGGAGACGTTCCTGGCAGCGCTCCAGGCCCGAGCGCGGTTCTCCGGACAATCCTCCGAGCGGACCTGGCTCGTCGGAATCATGAAGCACAAGATCATCGACCAATTTAGAAAGCAGAGCCGGGAATACCACACGGAAGACATCGACAGCCTTGGAGAGGGTCCTAAAAGAGACCGTGCGTTTGACGAAGCGGGACACTGGAGGCTGCCAGATCAAGGCCCTAGGGAGTGGGCCAATCCAGCCGCCGCGATTGAGCAGAAGGAGTTCTGGACCGTGTTGCGGCAGTGTCTGGGAGAGTTGCCTCCACGTTTTGCCCAGGCCTTTACACTGCGCGAGGTCGATGACCTCAGCAGTCAAGAGGTCTGTCAAGCGCTGAAGGTCAGCAGCGGAAATCTGTGGGTGATTCTACACCGGGCCAGGAAGCACCTTCGGGCTTGCCTTGAAATGCATCATTTTAGTTGAGCAGCGCACAATGATTCTCTGGAATTCAGGGGGGCGATTGTAGAATGCTCTTTGGACAAATTCCTTCATGTGAGGAAGTGACGCGATTGGTTTCCGAGTCACTCGATCGTCCCTTGCCACTTCGGAAACGCATCGGCCTGCGGGTGCACTATTTTATCTGTGTCTTGTGCAGGAGGTATGGCGAGCAACTCCACTTCATCAGGGACGCGGTTCGAAGTTATCCTGAGCGAGTTGAAGGCCAGGAACCGCACGACGCACCGACGCTCAATCCTGAAGCGCGCGAGCGTATGAAGTGCGCCCTGTCGGCTCGCGATACGTGACGTGTGGCGACACCGATAATTGGCATGTCACCCCCCTGTATAGGAAGTTCCAGGTCGATTTGAGGATAAAATCGTGTCTATCCGTCTGAAGAGGGTTTACGACAGGCCTTCCAAGCAAGATGGTTGCAGGGTGCTCGTGGATCGATTATGGCCGCGAGGCCTGAGGAAGGAACATGCGAAAATCGACCTCTGGCTCAAGGATCTAGCACCCTCAGCGCAGCTCCGTAAGTCATTCGGCCATGATGCGGGAAAGTGGCGGGAGTTCCAGACACGGTATCGACACGAACTCGGGTGCAAGCCGGAAGGTGTGGCAGAATTGAGCGAACGGATGAGAGAAAGTCAGTTAACCTTTGTGTTCGCCGCTAAAGATCGGGAGCGCAACAATGCCGTGGTGTTGAAGCAATATCTGGAGCAACACACCGAGGGCAGGCCTTAGATTCCTCGAATCTTCCCCCTACCGAAACGACTGTCGCAGGATCCCGCATACAAACGCTCAGGCTTTCTGAGCCAGAGCTAAGCCGAACAGCCGCTCAGGGTCCGTGTACCAGTCTACAGTCCGAAAGCCACTCTTTCCGAGTACAGCTTCCGCTTTCTCTCGGTCGTACTTCACACTGACCTCCGTGAGGATCTCTTCATCTTTTGCTAGATCCAAAGTCAGGTCGAGTGACGGGAGATGGACAGTTTGTTGGTGGAGGGAGCGCAGCCACATCTCGATCCGGTGTTGGTCTGGATTGTACACCGCGCGATGCTCAAATGCGTCCCCGTCGAGTTTGTCGCCGAGCATTGATTGCATAACTTGCAAGATGTTCTTATTAAAATCAGCCGTGACGCCTGCGGAATCGTTGTAGGCGGCTTCAAGCCGTTTCACGTCTTTAATGAGGTCCACTCCTAAGAGTAAATACTCTGCGGTTGCCATCTCTGAACAGACCGTGGACAAAAAGGCTGACGCGGCATCGGGCCGCAGGTTCCCGATCGTGCCCCCCAGTAAGACCACCAGCCGGTTATTCCCAGACGGAATGTGCTCAAGGTGCTCCAGGAAGTCGCCAACGATTCCGTGGACTTGAAGACCTTCATATTCGTTCGCAAGCTCCTCGGCGATCCGACGTGTGATGCCCTCACTGACATCAAACGGGATATAGACGCGTAGCCGTTTAGCCCGGGCCATAGCAGAAAGCAAGACGCGAGTTTTCGTCGCGGCACCTGCACCAATATCAACGAGTTCCTGAGCTTTCGTCAACTCAGCCAGTTCATCAGCGATGTCAGTCAGGAGCTGATACTCAGTACGCGTTTGGTAGTACTCAGGAAGTTCGCAGATCCGTTCGAAAAGTTCTGAGCCGCGATCATCGTAGAAGTATTTCGTAGGGAGTTCACGGGGAGTGCGCAGCAGGCCTCGGCGTATTTCAGCCAGCAGCTGAGAGGGTTCCTGGCCGTTGAGATGGACGTCAATAGTCACCTGATTCATGTCCCCTCCTCCAAGGCGAGATTGCTCACGCACAAGCTGGAATCTGATAAGGCACGAAAGGTGCCACTGTACTATGCACCGTTAGTTCTGCGCAAGGAATAAAGTGGAATTCCGTGAATGAGTGGTAGTAGTTATCGGTAGTGCTGCTGACGAGTAGGCAAACACAGAAAACCGCTCAGCGGTGCTCCACGAGCCCCCCGGGACGGACGATCCGCTCGACTAGCGCAAGAGCTCCATCCACGATCAGCGCCAATCCAGCTGCTGGTAGGGCGCCCGCAAGGATGATCGTGGTATCCGCGAGCTGGAGCCCCGAGACGATGAGAACGCCGAGTCCTCCTGCCCCGATGAAAGCTGCGAGGGTGGCAGTGCCAACTGTGATCACGCCCGCAGTCCGGACTCCGGCCATGATTACAGGGGCGGCCAACGGAAGGCGCACTGCCCTGAGGATCTGCCACTCGGTCATTCCGAGTGCCCAGGCAGCCCCCACGGCATCCGGCGCGGCCTCCCGAAGGCCTGTATAGGTATTCCTGAGGATTGGGAAAATGGAGTAAATCCAGAGGGCGACGATAGCGGGTAACATGCCTACGCCAAACAATGGGATCATAAATGCCAAGAGCGCGATCGACGGGATAGTTTGGGTGGTTGCGACGCAGCGAATCACGAATTCGGCAATGGCTCGCTGTCGCTCGAGAAACAATCCCAGCGGAACCGCCACCAAAATGCCGAGGGCTAGTGCGAGACCGGAGAGGCCAACATGCTCCCCCAAGCGCACAGCCAGTACGTCCCGGTTCTGCCACATGTAGCTCACGACGTTCGAGGACCTGGAAGGGCTTGTCCCCACTGATTGAAGTCCAACCAAGCCCAACGCCCGGAGGGCATCACGAGCCACCGCCTCGACTGGGTCCCCACGCTCTTGCACGCGAAGATTGAGTTTTCTCATAGTCGCTTCGTTGAAGGCATTCGATAACAGTCCTAAGACTGGACCGATTGCGGGGTAACGTTCTAGCGTGGTTCCTCTGATCAACCCTGCCGCCTCGTAGTGGGGAAAAAACTTTCGGTCATCCCCCAACACGACGAAGTCGTAGACTGCCAATCGTCCGTCGGTTGTGTACACGTCGAGCACGTCTACTTCGCCTGCCCCAGCCGCCTGGTACTTCAGTGCCTGTTGCATGGCTCTGACTTGCTTGAATCGGAGTCCATAGAGCTTTTGTAACCCAGGCAAACCATCGGGACGCTGGATGAACTCATACCCGAGGCCGGCCGAGAGGTCAGGCGACACTTTTGCGAGATCGGAAATGGTGCGCAAGCCGTGTTCGCGCGCGTCTTCGCGCCGTACGGCCAACGCGTAGGAATTTTCAAAGCCCAGTGGACTGATCCACCAAAGTTTCCACCTTGCCAGGAATTCAGCACGCACGATCCTCAATGTCTCCCTCGGATCGCCACTTGGACTCTGTCCCAAAATGGAGACTAAGCCCGTCCCGGTGTATTCAGGATACAAATCGATCGCGCCGGTTCTCAGCGCTTCAAAACACACCTGAGTGCCGGCGAGTCCGAATCGTCGCTCGACCTGAATCTCAGTGTGGGCTTCAATCAATTGCGCGAAGATCTCGGC
>JBHICF010000061.1:0-9233 GCA_046759485.1 Nitrospiraceae bacterium | reverse complement strand
CGCTCAGCCGCCGAAGGGAAGCACGACAGGTGGCACAGCAGCAGCTGTCTCGCCAGCGATGTTGGAAAACATCAATGTGGCAGCCACGACCCAGTCGATGACTGGTTTGGGGTAGATGCCCAAGATGAGGGTTCCTGCGAGGCTGACATACACAACGGTTTGCATCGGCCCAGAAATGCTTAGGGGGGAGGGATCGGTAGGCTCGTTAATGTACATCTTCTTGACGACAACCAGGTAATAGTACATGGAGATCACGACGTTGATCAGGCCAACGACGATCAGCGTGTAGAGTTCTTCTTTGATAGCTGCCAGGAAGATATAGAGCTTTCCAATGAATCCGGCCAATGGCGGCACTCCCGCTAGAGAGAGCAAGAACACGAGCATTGCAAAGGCCAAGAACGGGGACCGTCGATTCAAGCCGTTATAGTCTTCGATTTCATCGCTCCGGATGAGATTTCCAATGGCGATGACGATCGCGAACGCGCCCAGGTTCGCGAAGAGGTACGTCAGCAGGAAAAACAGGATGGCGTCGCTACCCATTTTCGTGCCGGCGGCGAGTCCAATCAGGATGTTGCCAATCTGCGCGATCCCGGAATAGGCCAGCAATCGCTTGATATTACGTTGCGCGATCGCGACGATGTTGCCATAGGTCATGGACAGGATCGAGATCGCGATCAACAAGAGGACCCAAGCCGGCTTGAATGTCGCCAGAGACACGAACAGCATTCTGAGTAGAATCGCGAACGCTGCTCCTTTGGGGGCGATGGAAAGAAATGCGGTCACAGGGGTGGGGGCACCGTGGTAGGTATCGGGAATCCATGCATGGAAGGGTACTGCGCCGACCTTGAATCCCAAGGCAGCGAAGATGAGCAGAAAGCCGATGACCAGGCCCGGCGTGGCCTCCGTCGAGGCTATCTCAGAAAAGACAATCTTGCCGGTTTCGCCATAGACGAGGCTGATCCCATAAGCCAGCAGCCCAGCAGCAAAGACCCCGAGGATGAAAAACTTGAGTCCTGCCTCGTTGGAATTCGCATCATCGCGGAGATAGGCGACCAGGATGTAGAAGCCGAACGTCGAGAATTCCAGCGTGATGAAGACCGACAACAGATCATTGGCGGAGGCCATGAACATCATTCCGAGCGCTGACATCAAGATCAGGAAATAGTATTCGCCCTTGAAAAAGCGGAACCGGTGGACGTAGTCCATTGATGCCAGAATGACGAGGATTGTGGAAGCCACGATAAAGATTTTGAAGAAGAGCGCCAGCCCGTCCACGACAAACATGTGTCTGAATAGAGTCCCATTGACACCGACCACATCGAACCAGAGCAGGTTGCCTAGTACAGCTACCAAGCCAGCGAGGCTCAAATACGCCAGCCGATCCTTTGAGAGCCGCGGACGCATGAAGTCCACGATCAAGACCAGACACAACCAGATGGTCAGCAGGATCTCTGGAAGGAGCAGGAGGAGGTCTGCTCCCGACATGGTCAACGTGAATTTCATGGTGCGAGTCCCCCCGCATTCTGCGAGACCAGGGGCACGACCTCGGTAATCCGGGCAATCAACGGGGCAACGCCTGCATGGATCACGTCAAAGAAATGGCCCGGGAAGATTCCGAATGAAATGCTGCAGGCGATCATGAGGAGCAGCGGAAAGCGATCGACCATTGCGACAGCGTCGTGCGAATGGCTGTACTTCTCCTCCATGGGTCCATAAAAAACGCCGCGCATCATCCGGAACAGATACCCCATGGTCAGGACAATCCCGATGACTGCGATGATCACCTGCACTGGGTACTTGTTCCAGCTCCCGACCAGAATCATCACTTCCGCGATGAAATTGACCGTGCCGGGCATCCCCACTGATGCCATGCAGGCGACCAGGAAGCAGCCTGCAACAAATGGCATCCGATTGACGAGTCCACCGAGAGACGGGATGTTGCGTGTGTGGGTTTGATCATACACCCAGCCTGCCATCGCGAAGAGCATGCCCGTCGCCAATGCGTGAGCGAACATGTAGAGGACCGCCCCTGTCAGGCTGATATAATCGAGGGCGGCCATTCCCAAGAACACGTAACCCATATGACTCGAACTGGAGTACCCGATGACATACTTGGTGTCTTTGGCGTAATACGCGACCAGACCGCCATAGATGATACTGAAGACGCAGAGGATCGCTGCGATCGGCATGAGCTCTCGCGTCGTGTCCGGCATGATCTCGTAGCAAATCCGGATGATGGAGAAGTGTCCGAGCTTCATCAGCACGCCTGCGTGGAGCATGCTCGTGGCGGCTGGTGCGGCCGCGTGTCCGACCGGCGACCATGAATGGAGTGGCCAGATGGGCGCGATCGATGCGAAGCCGAAAAAGATCAGGAGCCAGATGATCGTCGCGATTGAGCCGGTAAACTTGGCCTCTTCCCGTAGGACCAGAATATCGAACGTATTCAATCCAGCGTACTTATAGATCAGCAGAATCCCCATCAGCGCGAACACAGCCCCGGCCGAGAGGAACAGCGTCAGTTTCATGGCCGCGTACTCTTTGCTATTGGCGGCGAAGTTCAAGATGAAGCCAACCGAGTCGCGTTTCGTGACTCCCTCAGCATCGGTCATGTCCAGGTAGCCTTTGGTATGGCTCCCCCACACACCGAGCAGGAGGTACATCGGAATAACCGACATCTCGTAGAAGAAATAGAGGAAGAACAGGTCAAGAGACATAAACACGCCAATCGTGGCCGCGGCTAGAATCAACAGGAAGATGTAGAATTCTTTCGTGCGATCTTTGATATGCCAAGAAATGAAGATGCCAGCAAACAGCAGGATAGAGGACGCCAGCACGAGCGGAGTTCCGATTCCATCCACACCCAGGTAGAAAGCAATCCCCAATTCCTCCGACCACTCAAATCGTTGGACAAACTGAAACCCGCCTTTAACGGTATCGTATGCAAAGAACATGTAGAAGGAGGCGAGGAATGACACGCCGGCCGCGGTGGCTGCCGTCGCGCGAACCAGGAAGGCACGCCGATTCGGCATGAAGATCAGCGCGATGGCGCCGACGAACGGCGCAAACAGAATGACCAGCAACGTGTAGTCAGCCATGGTCAATCCCCCGGCGCGGCCGGTTGCGTGGGGGCCCGTACGGCAACAGCCGTTGGCACCGTCCCGCGATCCAGCCGCTCAACCAATGCTTCGACCGAGCCGTTCATGATGCGGAGGAACGGTGATGGGTACAAGCCGATCCAGAAGATCATGACCGACAGAGAAACTGCAATGATCAACTCACGCGGGTTCAGATCTGCGATGGTACGACCGACGCTCTGCGCCATCGGTCCGAACATCGAGCGCTCGTAGTACCAGAGAAAGTAGGCCGCGCCAAAAATCACGCCCAACACGGCCACCGTTCCGTAGATCCAATGCGCCTTAAAAGCGCCGACCAAGATCAGAAATTCGCCGACAAAACCGTTCGTGCCGGGGAGCCCGATCGAGGCAAGTCCGATGATCAGAAAGTAGGTGGCCAGCAACGGAACCTGTCTCGCCAGGCCCCCGAAGGCGGAGAGATGGGTCGTGCTCTTCCGTGCATGAAGAAAGCCAGCGAGGAAGAAGAGACCGGCGGTGCTGAACCCAAGATTGATCATGGTGAGCAGGCTACCTTGCAACCCCTGAAAGTTCAGGGCGAACAATCCCACCACGACAAACCCGAGATGGCCGATGCTGCTGAACGCGAGCAGCCGGCGCAGATCTGGCTGGATCAGGGCCACCAGGGATCCATAGACGATCGCAAGCAGGCCCAGTGTCATCAGAATCACCACCACGGTGTTGTTCGTTGAAGCTTCGGGCAAGAGCGGCAGGCTGAATCGCATGAACCCATAAGTGCCCAATTTGATCCCAGCTAGAACCACGGCCACTCCAAACGGTCCCTCCACGAGGGCATCGGGCAACCAGGTATGGAACGGAAACACCGGTGCCTTAAACGCCAGGCCCAAGAAAAACAGCCAGAAGATCAGGAGCTGCTTCTCCGGTGGTATGGGAACGTTGAGAAGCTGGAGGAGGTCAAAACTATACGCCGGCTCAATATGGTGCCTCACCGCCCAGTCATGGTAGTTCAGGTCCAAGAGCACAATGCCGACCAGCATGAAAACGCTGCCGAGCAACGTATACAGCACATATTTCAGGGCGGCATATTGCCGCTCCATTCCGGTGCCCCACAGCTTGATCAGGAAGTAACTTGGAATCAGCATCAGTTCCCAAAAGACAAAGAACAGGATCAGGTCAATCGAGACGAAGATGCCGACAATCGTGGTCTCGAGGGCGAGCAGCGAGATGTAATACTCCTTGGTCCGTGTGCGGACTGTCTCCCAAGAGTAGAGGACAATCAAAATCGTCAGAAAGGCTGTCAGTCCGACAAACAAGACGCTGATGCCATCGACCGCAAGGTGGTAGCTAATCCCGAGTGGCGGGACCCAGTGGAGATGTTCCGAGAACTGCATCGCGGAGGACTCTGGGACAAACGATTCGAGGAGAATGACCGCCAGCGCCATCTCGAGCACCGCGACCGCAAGCGCCAATTTCTTGATCAGGTCATGGTCTTCCATGATCCAGATGACGATGGCTCCCACAAGCGGGAGAAACACCAACATGCTCAAAATCGGGACGCCGAATGTCAGTTCCTGGATCATGACTCAATCTCGCAGGTTGAACATCTCGAGGGTGGCCTATCTCCGTTCATCGGCTCATCCAGACCAGAATCAGGTGCACGAGCAGAAACAGCCCTGCCACAATGATGCCGGCATAGTGGTGTACCATCCCGCTCTGCAGCTTACGCCAGGATCGTGCCGCCAGGTGATTGGCATACCCGAGGACGTTGATGAACCCGTAGATGAGATGTTTTTCGCACCATGTGCTGAAGGCAGAACCGACGTCCGTGAGGCGTCCCACACTTCGGACGAGTCCATCGATGATGTTCCGATCGAACCAGTCCCACACGATCCCGATCCGCTTGGTCGGCTCCACCACGGTCGAATCGTAGATTTCGTCCACGTAGTATTTGTTGAGGAGCGTCGTATAGGCGCCTGGGGCCCGCTCTGCCCATTGCGTCGCCGTACCGGGTCTCACGCTATACAGGTAATGCGCCAGCCCCCAACCCAACAAGGCAATACCGGTCGCCACCGCCATCAGCACGATCAGCGTTTGCATCCCACCTGCATGGCCGCTGCCAGACGCACCAGCCACCACAGGGTGGAGGAAATGGTGGAACCAGCCTTCCTCCGGTGGCACCCCCGGGAACCCACCGATCACCGACAGCACGGCCAGCACGATCAACGGCTTGATCATGATGCCCGGAGCTTCATGGACATGCTCGGCGACATGATGATCCATGCGTGACTGGCCGTAGAACGTGAGGTAGGTCAGCCTAAACATGTAGAAGGCGGTTAAAAACGCACCGGCGGCTGCCATGGCGTACAGGACATAATGCGCATGCGTGAAGGCGTGGGCCATGATTTCATCTTTGCTCCAGAACCCGGCCAATGGAAAAATCCCCGCGATGGCCAACGTACCGACTAGGAACAGTGCATGGGTCTGGGGCAACTTTTCACGTAATCCCCCCATCTTTCGAATGTCCTGCTCGCCCGAAAGTGCATGGATCACCGAACCGGCGGAGAGGAACAGCAGAGCCTTAAAGAAGGCGTGAGTCATGAGATGGAAGATCGCGGCCGTGTAGGCCCCGATCCCGCAAGCGAGAAACATATAGCCAAGCTGGCTCACCGTGGAGTAGGCCAGCACTCGTTTAATATCGTTCTGGACCAGGCCAATCGTGGCCGCAAAGAGAGCCGTTGTTCCACCGACTACAGCCACTGTCGTCATCGCAATCGGCGCCATGTCGTAAATCACGTGGTTCCGCACGATCATGTACACTCCTGCGGTCACCATCGTCGCCGCATGAATCAAGGCACTGACCGGAGTCGGACCCTCCATGGCATCAGGCAGCCAGGTGTAGAGGGGGATCTGTGCCGACTTTCCCACGGCCCCGACCAGCAGGCAGAGAGCGATCGCTGTGGCTGTCGTGGTGGATAACGTCCCAGCTGTCGCGAACACCTGCGTATAGTCCAGCGTCCCGAAGTTGACGAAGACCAGGAAGATCGCCACGAGAAACCCGGCATCCCCGATGCGATTCACCACGAATGCCTTGGTCGCCGCTTTCGCCGCGGAGACCCGATCGTAGTAGTACCCGATCAGCAGGTATGAACAGAGTCCCACGCCTTCCCACCCGATGAAGAGCACGAGGTAATTGTTCCCCATCACCAGCAGGAGCATGGAGACCATGAACAGATTCATGTACGTGAAGAAGCGGGTAAAGCCTTCCTCGCCATGCATGTAGCCGATCGAATACAAATGAATGAGGAGTCCCACTCCCGTGACGACGAGGAGCATGACGCAGGCGAGCGGATCGATGAGAAATGCAAGATTGATGGTGAGATCACCGCCGAAGATCCATCTGTAGACCACGACCTCGGACACCACGCCTGTTCGCAGCGTGGTGATGAACACGGCGATCGCGCAGGCGAATGAGAGACCCACCGATCCACAGGCCAATCGGTAGGCGACTTCGTGGGTGTACCGGTTTCCGAAGAGGCCGTTGAGGAGCACGGCCGCGAGGGGGAGCACGGGGATGAGGATGACTAACAGGTCGACCAAGTTACCACTTCAATAAGTTCATTTCGTCGACGTTGGTGGAGATCTTCCCACGGAAGACGACGATGATGATGGCCAAGCCAACGGCGGCCTCGCCGGCTGCGATCGCAATCACGAAGAGGGCCACAATCTGCCCGGTCATCGATTCCAGATAGTACGAGAATGCCACCAAGTTCAGGTTTGCAGCATTCAACATGATTTCCACCGCCATCAGCACGATAATGAAATTCCGACGGATCAGGACACCCAACAGTCCTGTTACAAACAAGATCGCGCTCACAGCAACGTATGCGGACAGCGGGATCATCGCCAATCTTCCTGACCCGTCATGTGGCGCTTAGACGAGATACCCACCACCCCTCCTCCGCCACTCCCCATGCGCGGTCATTGCTCCTTGGCCTCGTCCGTCGTCGGGGTTTTGGCCAACACAATCGCGCCGATAATCGCCCCCAAGAGGAACACGCCGACAATCTCAAATGGCAGCAAATATTCGCTGAAGATCTTGATCCCGATGGCGTAACTGGCGCCGTCCTGCAGGACCGCTGTTGCCGGTGCATCACCTTTTGATCCCGCGAAGGGCGATCGCATGATCAGGAGCAAGAGCTCGCCACAGACGGCGAGACCGGCGAATAAAATGACGGCGTAACGTGTATGTAAGAACCGCTCGTCGGTCTTGAGATTTAGCAACATTAAGACAAAGAGATACAGCACGAGGATTGCGCCCGCGTACACGATGATCTGGATGGCGAACAGGAATTCCGCATTGAGGAGAACGAACAGGCCAGCGACGTGGAGAAGCAGGGTCAGCAGAGCGAGGCCGCAGTGGACGGGATTTTTCAGTGCAACCGTCAGGACCCCGGCAAGGATACTCACCAGGGAGAAGTAGACAAAGAAGACAGGGACCATGCTGCCTTAGGACTTATCCTTCAGGACAGATTCGGGGAAGAGGTAGCGGTAGTCGCGGCTCCTCTGATCGTCCTTTTCCTGATTGTGAGCAATCAAATATTTTTTGGCATCGGCCAGATGCCGATCGCCGATCTCATAGAGCCGCTTCTTGTCGAAGAGGAGCGCACGTTTGTCGTGGGTGGAGTACTCATACATCTTGGTCATGGCCAGTGCATTGACCGGACAGGCTTCAACGCAATACCCGCAGAACACACACTTGGTAATATCAATGTAAAACTCGCTCGCATACCGCTGGAGGGGGAGCGACTTGTCCTCGGCACTGACCACCTTGATACAATGCGAGGGGCACGCCACTTCACAGAGATCGCACCCGACGCAGCGTTCCACGCCGTCATCGTAGCGCAAGAGCCCCAAGGCCCCGCGGTGCGCATCAGGGATCGTACGTTGCTCGCGAGGATACTGAAATGTGATGGGACGATGAAACATGTGCTTGAACGTCACCTTCATCGCGTCCCAGATCTCATCGAACAGCGCCGCCCGTAGCACGTCTCGTATCACCTGGCCAACTTTCATCGTCCTCTTCCGCTCCTCACTGTGGTCCGATCCCTTGTGGTCGGGCAAAGCATCCCCAGTTGCCTAGATCTTCTCAACCATGACTTGGGCGAGCTTGAAGTATGGCACACCGGTGGTTGGATCCACCTCCACCGCCATCAGATCCTTGACCGGCGGCTCATTGAAATGCTCAGGGAAAAAGCAGGAGCCCGGCAGGACTGAGCGATCCACCTCGACACCCAGTTCGACGGACCTGACCGAAGATGTCAGCCGGACGCGGCCGCCATCCGAGAGACCCATTCGTTCGACATCATCGACATTCATGTGGAGCCGCCCCGTGTTAGGCGCGAGCTGGATCAGGCCAGAAGCCTGCGTCGACAATTTGCCTGAGTGGTAGAGCAATTGTCCCATGATCAAGCCAAATCGCTGCTGGCCTGGCTCCTTTCCACTGTGTTGCTGTTCGGTCCGATAGCGGCTGGCCACTTCAGCCCGATATCCCACCGCCAGGTATGCGTCCGGAGCGGGAACGATCTTCTTGGGTTGACCAAGATTGTAGTAGCCGGGCAGCAACTTCATGATCTCACTCTGGATATCCTGGGGAGAGTCGTATTCCATGGGATAACCCAGCCCACCTGAGATGGCCGCCATGATATGCCAATCTGGAAGACTCTCTCCAATGGGTTCCATTCCCTGCCGAATCCGCTGCACCTTCCCTTCCTGGTTCGTCACGGTTCCGTCTTTTTCCGCAAACGTGCAGGCCGGCAGGACGAAATGGGCGAGCTGTGCTGTCTCAGTCAAGAAAGGATCCTGGCAGATCAACAACTCGAGCTGCTCCAGAGCCTTCCGAGCTTCGTGCGATTCGGGGAGTGTCGCCAACGGATTCTCTCCCACGATGTACATGGCTTTGATGTCGCCTCTGCGGCAACGCTTGAGAAGGTCGGTGAGTTTGGCACCGCTCGCTTTGGGGGGCAGCTCGACGCCCCAGGCTATCGCAAAGCGCGCGCGAGCGTTGTCATCCTCAAAGCGGGCTTGGCCAGGGAGGAACTCCGGAGACGCCCCCAGATCCACGGCCCCTTGCTCGTTGGCTTC
>JBHICF010000060.1:0-9577 GCA_046759485.1 Nitrospiraceae bacterium | reverse complement strand
GTGATGGCTCAATTTCAAGAGGTTTCACCAACTATCCACAGATGTTGATAATACTGTGAATTCATGGAGGTTTTGAGAATGGGCACCGCTATAGCTTGGGATGACGCATTGGCGTATATCGAGGCCAAAGTTCCGCGTCAGGTATTCGATACATGGTTTACGCCGACTCGCCTGCAAGCCGTCGAAGATTCAACAGCGCGGATTGAGGTGCCAAACAAATTCTTTGGGGAATGGTTAACGCGCAATTACAGCCAGCTCCTGTCAGAAGCACTCGTGGAGGTAAGCCAGGGAACCACAACCACCTTCGCGTTTGTCACGTCGGAGCGCGGCGCTCCCAAGGTCTGGCTCGGCGGTACCGCCACGCCTTCGCGGGCACAGTACGTGGGGCGTCAGCGACGGTACGTCTCCCTGAACCCGAAATACGCGTTCAGGACCTTTGTCGTTGGGGCCAGCAATCAGTTCGCACACGCGGCAAGTCTGGCGGTGGCGGAAGCACCTGCCCAGGCCTACAACCCGCTCTTTATCTATGGAGGAGTCGGACTCGGCAAGACCCACCTGCTCAACGCGATTGGGAACCACGTGGCCGAACGCAGCGACGTGCGCATCGCCTATGTGACGACGGAACAGTTCACGAATGAAGTCATTAACTCAATCCGGTACGACAAAATGGTGGATCTGCGCAAGCGCTATCGGAATATCGATATGTTGCTGGTCGACGACATCCAGTTCCTTGCCGGGAAGGAACGGACACAAGAGGAGTTCTTCCACACGTTCAACACGCTCTACGAAGCTCGGAAGCAAATAGTCTTGTCGAGCGATCGCTCGCCGAAGGAAATCGCGAACACCGAAGAGCGCCTCCAGTCTCGGTTCGGGTGGGGCTTGATTGCCGATCTCCAACCCCCGGACGTGGAGACACGCATCGCCATCCTACGGAAGAAGTCTGAGGATGACGGGTTCGCCCTACCGGAGGAGGTGATCCAATTTCTCGCGACCAACCTCAAGAGCAACATCCGCGAGCTAGAAGGCTCCTTGGTTCGCTTGGGCGCCTACGCATCGCTCACCGGACAGGCGATCACGCTGGAAATGGCCAAGAGCGTCTTGCGAGACCTGATCGGCGAGAAGAAGAAGATCATTGCGCTCGACGACATTGAAGAAGCGGTCGCCTCGCGATTCCACGTTAAAATTTCCGAGATGAAGTCGCGCCGTCGCAGCAAGACGTTGGTCTACCCGAGGCAAATCGCGATGTATCTGTGTCGAGAATTGACCGACGCTTCGTTTCCCGAGATCGGTCGCCATTTCGGCGGAAAGGATCACACAACGATCATCCATGCATGCAAGCAGATTACGAAGGCTGTCGAGAAAGACAACTCATTGAGGACCACGCTGGACTCACTTAAGGAACTGATCACCAAGGGCTGAGAACCCACGGTTGGGGGGTAAAGTGCGATGAAGATCGTAATCGCGCGAGACGAGCTGTTGACTGGCCTGCAGCGTGTGCAGGGCGTGGTCGAAAAGCGGAACACGATGCCAATCCTTTCGAATATCCTGATCGAGGCGAAGTCGGACGGGGTCGATGTCATCGCCACCGACCTAGAGATCGGCATGCGTGGTTGGTATAAAGCCTCGGTCCGCCAACCGGGCTCGGTCACGCTTTCTGCCCGCAAACTATATGAGATTCTGAAGGAGCTCCGAGACGGGGACGTCGAGATTGCAGTGGCGGAAAACAACTGGGCGACCATCCAGTGCGGACATAGCCAGTTCAAGATTGTCGGCCTTCCCAGTAGTGATTACCCTGCCTTGCCGGCTATCGAACGAGAGGGACTCACGCCGCTGACCGGCGCGGGATTCGGGGACTTGATCCGCAAGACGCTCTTTGCCGTGGGCGACAACGACGCCAGGTATATCCTGAATGGCCTGCTCGTCACATTGACGACCTTGGATAAAAAGACCTTGCTGCGACTTGTTGGGACGGATGGTCATCGGTTGGCGGTCGCTGAACAGCAAGTCGGTGAAGCAGGAAGTAAAGACGCGCCACGAGAAATCAAAGCCATCATCCCGAAAAAGGCAGCGCTTGAAATGCGACGCTTGCTCGAGGAAGAGGACGGCGAGCCGCTGATCGGCTTCACCAAGAACGTGATGATTTTCCGCAAGAGCGGCCTGCTCCTGACCTCCCGACTTATGGAAGGGACGTATCCCAATTACCAGCAGGTGATTCCGAAAGACAAAGAGCAGGACAAGCGGATTACGGCAGACAAGGCCGAACTCGAGGGTGCGTTGCGCCGGGTTGCCGTGCTGTCGCGCGACAAGACGAACGCGGTCAAGGTGACGTTCTCGCCAGGCCGGATCAAGCTGCACGCGAGCAACCCAGACCTCGGCGAGGCGAACGAAGAGATGCAGGCTCAGTACGGGGGTGAGACACTCACCACAGGATTCAACGCTCGCTATCTTCTGGATGTGCTGGGTGCCGTGGACGGTGAGTCTGTCAGCCTCCAGATGGAGGCGGCGCTAAGCCCCTGCCTGATCCGAGAACCGAACAATCCTGGTTATGCCTGCGTCGTGATGCCGGTGAAGGTGTAGATCCGAACCGCCCTGACGATGTCTGAAAAAAGGGCGGTGAGGGCGACAGTTCGCGGAGTGAGCGCAAACTAAAGGAGACGAATGGCCACTCAGGAGCGGAGCGGGAAGACCGAGTCGATGGAGCCCACTGACCCCTCGAAAGCCGACCAATACAGCGCAGAACAAATCAAAGTGTTGGAGGGCCTCGTGGCGGTCCGCAAGCGTCCCGCCATGTATATCGGGAGCACGAGCGTCGAAGGGTTGCACCACCTGGTTTACGAGGTCGTGGACAACAGTGTCGACGAGCACATGGCTGGGTTCGGCGAGACGATCGAGGTGACGATCCATATTGACGGGAGCCTCACGGTCATCGACAACGGCCGGGGTATTCCCACGGGCATGCATCCAACGGAGAAACGGTCGGCAGCCGAAGTCGCCTTGACTATGTTGCATGCTGGCGGGAAGTTCGAGCAGGGCGCCTACAAGGTTTCTGGTGGGCTCCACGGGGTCGGTATCTCGGTCGTGAATGCATTGTCCGAATGGCTCGAACTGGAGATCTGGCAGGACGGTCAGGTCTTCGAACAACGTTATGAACGAGGGAAAGCGACGGAGTCCCTTAAGAGTACGGGTAAGACGAGGAAGCGCGGCACGAAGATTACTTTCAGGCCTGATGACCAAGTCTTCGAATCGCTCGAGTTCAGTTTTGACATCTTGGCTCAACGCCTGCGCGAGCTGGCCTTCCTGAATAAAGGGCTGGCCATCACGTTACGGGACGAGAAGAAGGAAAAAGAAGTCGTCTTTCAATACAAGGGCGGGATCGTGTCATTCGTCGAACACCTCAATGGAGCCAAAACGCCGCTGCATAAGCCAATCTTTGTGTCGGACGAAAAGAACGACGTGGTACTGGATGTCGCACTCCAATACAACGACGGGTATGCAGAGAACCTCTATTCTTTCGCCAACAATATCAATACGCGTGAGGGCGGCACGCACCTCGTCGGTTTCAAGGCTGCACTCACAAGGACGATCAATAACTACGCGAACGCGAACGAGCTGCTCAAAAAGGAAACTGAGTCTTTGACCGGCGACGATGTTCGGGAGGGCTTGACGGTGGTCGTGAGCGTCAAGCTACGGAACCCTCAGTTCGAGGGACAGACTAAAGCGAAGTTGGGCAACAGTGATGTGAAGGGGATCGTGGAAGCGGCGGTCAACGAGACGCTCGGTGCCTATTTCGAGCAGAATCCAACGATCGCGCGAAGGATCATCAGCAAGGCCCTCGACGCGGCTCGGGCGCGGGAGGCGGCGCGAAAGGCGAAGGAGCTCATTCGCCGCAAGAGCGCGCTGGATAGCGGATCGCTCCCCGGCAAGCTTGCTGATTGCTCCGAGAAAGATCCCGCACACAGCGAGTTGTACATCGTCGAGGGTGAATCGGCTGGCGGCTCCGCCAAACAGGGACGAGACCGCAAATTTCAGGCCATCCTGCCGCTCAAGGGCAAGATTCTGAACGTCGAGAAAGCACGATTCGACAAGATGCTGTCCAGCGAGGAAATCCGGGTGCTGATTATGGCCCTCGGTACCGGTATCGGCCGTACGCGAGAGGATGCCGAGAAGAACAAGGATGACAAGGAGGCGTTCGACATCTCACGCGCTCGCTACCACAAGATCATTTTGATGACGGACGCGGACGTGGACGGCAGCCACATCCGCACGTTGCTGCTCACGTTCCTCTATCGTCAGATGCCCGAGCTCATTGAGCGCGGATACATCTACATCGCGCAACCACCGTTGTTCAAAGTGAAGAAAGGGAAGACCGAGCGCTATCTCAAGGACGAGATCGGGCTGAACGAATACCTGTCAGACCTCGCCGTCGAGGAGGTCGAGGTGTATGTCGACAGTGCACAGTCATACGTGACCGGCAGGCGGCTCCTGCCCCTTTTGAAGAAGCTCATCAGCTTTGAAGGACTGCTGGCCAAGTTCGGGAAAAAGCAGCAAGAGATGGGCACGCTGCGCGCGTTTGTCGACCAGCCTGGTTTGGACAGGGACCTTTTGAAAAATGCCGCTGAACTGAAGAAGATTGTCGCCAGTGCAAAGAAGGAGTTGGCCACGGTCTATCCCAAGGCTTCGATCACTCTGGACATCGTCGAGGACGAAGAGCACCGTTCCAACAAAGTCGTGTGTCAGATACAGACGAACGGGGTGGCGCACAATTTGGAAGTCACCCACGAGGTGGTCGGGTCGGCTGACTTCCGTGAACTTCAGAAAGTGTCCCCGGCAGCCATCGGGCTCGGCCGTCCTCCATACAAGGTCAAGGCGAAAGGAGCTGAGACTGAATACGCCGACACATCCGAGCTCGTTAAGGCTATATTGGAAATCGGCAAGCATGGCTTGGCAATACAGCGCTACAAAGGCCTGGGAGAGATGAATCCCGAGCAGCTCTGGGGAACCACCATGAATCCTGAAACGAGGACTCTCCTGCAGGTGAAGCTGGAAGATTTGACGGGAGTCGACGAGATGTTCTCGGTGCTTATGGGAGACGAAGTTGAACCACGACGCCAGTTCATCCAGCAACACGCGCTGGAAGTCCGCAATCTCGACGTGTAGCAAGTGTGATGTGAAGGAGCCTCATGCCCGTTGATGAACGCCTGATCCAAGTCGACATCGAAGACGAAATGCGCTCGTCCTATCTCGATTACGCGATGAGCGTGATCGTCGGTCGTGCGCTTCCGGATGTGCGTGATGGCTTGAAGCCGGTCCACCGACGGATCTTGTTCGGTATGAACGAGATGGGCCTTGCGCCGAATCGCCCGTTCCGGAAATCGGCGAGAATTACGGGCGACATCATGGGGAAGTATCATCCGCACGGCAGCGCACCTATCTATGATGCTTTGGTCAGGATGGCGCAGGATTTCAACATGCGCTACCCGCTGGTTGACGGCCAAGGAAACTACGGCTCAATGGATGGGGATCCCCCGGCTGCCGAGCGGTACACTGAAGCACGTCTTACACGGCTTGCCGAGGAGCTGCTGGCTGATATCGATCGCGACACGGTGGATTTCAGACCGAACTACGATGAATCGCATATGGAACCCGTGGTGCTTCCCGCCAAGGTCCCAAACCTCCTCATTAACGGCGCCGGCGGAATCGCAGTGGGCTACGCGACCAACATCCCGACTCACAACCTGGCCGAGGTTGTGGACGCCCTCCTGCTGGTGATCGACGATCACGAGGTCACGCTGGACAGGCTCATGCAGGTGATTCCCGGTCCGGACTTCCCGACGGCTGGCTACATCTACGGCACACGAGGCATTAGAGATGCCTATCGCACCGGACGCGGCCTCATCACGCTCCGAGCCAAGGCGAATATCGAGAGCGATGCCCGCACGGACCGCGAACGGATCATAGTGTCCGAGATCCCGTATCAGGTCAACAAGGCGAAGCTGATCGAGAAGATCGCGGAGCTCACGCAGGACAAACGGATCGACGGGATTGTAGACATCCGGGATGAATCGGACCGCGACGGGGTGCGGATCGTCATCGAGCTGAGAAAAGGGATTATCCCGTTGGTCGTGCTGAACCAGCTTTACAAGCACACACCGATGCAGACCACGTTTGGGGTGATCATGCTCGCGCTGGTTCACAACCGGCCGGAGGTGCTGGAGCTCAAGCAAATCCTGACCGCGTTCGTCGACCATCGACGAGAGGTCGTGGTCCGGAGGACCGCCTACGACCTCCGTAAGGCTGAGGAGCGGGCCCATATTCTCGAAGGCTTGAAGATCGCGCTCGACAATCTGGATGCCGTAATCACCCTCATCCGACGCGCGCAATCACCTGACGATGCGCGGACCGGCTTGGTCAGTCGGTTCCATCTGACGGAGATCCAAGCCAACGCCATCCTGGACATGAAGTTGCAGCGCTTGACCCAACTCGAGCGCAACAAGCTGGTAGAGGAATATCAGGAAACCCTCAAGCGCATGGAATACCTCAGGTCGGTCCTCGCGAGCGAAGCGCTGGTCATGAAGATCATCAAGGACGAGTTGGTCACGATCAGAGAGGATTACAAGGATGAGCGGCGGACCCAGATTATCCCCGAAGAGGCCGAGATTAACGTTGAGGACCTGATCGCCGAAGAGGAGGTCGCGGTCACGATCTCCCATACGGGCTACATCAAGCGTAATGCCGTGTCTCTCTATCGCGCTCAACGGCGGGGCGGCAAGGGCCGGATCGGCATGGGGATCCGTGATGAGGACTTCGTTGAGACTCTCTTCACGGCATCGACGCACGATTACCTGTTGTTCTTCACCGACACCGGCAAGGTGTATTGGCTCAAGGTGCACGAGATCCCTGAGGCCGGTCGCGCGGCGAAGGGCAAAGCCATGGTCAACTTGCTGGCCCTCGGAGGAGACGAACGAGTGACGGCTACCTTGCCAGTCAAGGAGTTCCAGGATGACCGCTATGTCGTCATGGCTACCCGGCAGGGCGTGATCAAGAAAACGGAACTTTCCGCCTACGGCAATCCTCGGCAAGGGGGAATTATCGCCATCTCACTTGATCAGGGTGACAAGTTGATCGGGGTGCATATCACGGACGGGCAGCGGGAGATCCTGCTGGGCACGCGGCAAGGAATCGTCATCCGCTTCAAGGAAAACGAGGCCCGCCCTATGGGCCGCACAGCGCACGGGGTGCGGGGGATCACGCTTGAAGACGACAATCAAGTGATCGGGATGGAGACCATCACCCCGGACTCCACGACCGCCATCTTGACCGTTACCGAAGGCGGGTATGGCAAGCGGACGGCCGTGAATGAGTATCGCATTCAGGGTCGGGGTGGAAAGGGAATTATCAGCGTCAAAACCACCGAACGCAACGGGCGGGCTGTGGGATTTCTGCAAGTTCGCGACGATGATGAAATCATGATCATGGCGGCGAAAGGCAAGATCCTGCGATGCCGGGTAGACGATATTCGCGAAATTGGGCGTAATACGCAGGGCGTGCGTGTTTTTGACCTCGACGGTCCCGACGATCGGGTGATCGGGATCGCGAGGCTCGCCGAGCGGGATGAGGCTCCACTCTCAGACAATGGCGATGGCGGCCCTCCGGCAGACGACTCTGCATAGACCTTCCGCGACTAGCTCACCCTACTGTCTCAGGTTCTCCGATCACAGACACCGGCGGCCTCGGTCGTCTCGGATCCTTTATGCCCCAGAAGAAGAAAAAACTCGACACCGTCGTCAAGCTCGCGCTGGGCGTCTTCTTCGGCTCCTTCATCCTGATTGGGATCGGTATGTTTCTCACCCGACCTGATCGGTCAATCCCTCCCTACAGCATTGGCTCTCAGGAAGGAACCGCTGTAGCCGTGCATGTGCCGTCATGGACCAGCGATCCGGAGATCGAAACGCTCATCTATCGATTCCGGAAAGTGGGGCGGGAGACACGCAACTTTGGTTCGATGAAAATCCAGCCGACCACGCCGGATCATCCGAAGGGGCGCTATCGCCGCATCGAGGTCTACATTTTTACCAAGAATTCGTGGACAGAGCCCGAGATGCTCCATCGCTACCTGGCCACAGACTCTTCCGAGTCTGCGGCCGATTTGGCATTCCGGGAGGCGTTCCAGAATGCCGTGAGGGGCTTTTACGGCTTGGACGAATTACGGGAGGAAGGGCGGATTGGCCCGCTGCTGAGAGGAGAAGAGACCCCTGCCACCAAGGCCTATGTGCGAGTCCTCTTTAGGGGACCGTTCACGAAGATCGGTCACGCGCCTCCCGGCGGGCCAGCGCGTTCGCCATCACCTCCGCCAGCTTCAGGCGAAGATCGGGGTCTTTGACCGGCGCCGCATGAGCAGCGGCCTGTTCTGCAGCTTCCGAAGAAGGCGGTACGGGAGAAGATCCCTCGTCAGCCGCGGTGGTGCCCCGTGGGATGCTTGATGCGCGGCTGTCGGCAGATACCGGGTCATTGGCGGTCTCCCCAACCCGAAAGACCAGATCCGTGATCAGGTGCTCGTCTTGAAAACCAGCCACGTTTTGGATCTTCTGTAGGAGCGACGATTTCAAGAACGTCAGTTGCTGCAGCCACACGGAATTATCCACGAGCACATAGAGTTTCCTAAAGCGGATCTGGTCAGGGCGCGTGTGCGCCGCAATCTGCTCCCCGGCGATATCGGTCCAGCCAAGGCGCAGGCGGTGCTCCAACATTTTGGTCTGCATGCCGTGGCGACTGACGATGCCACGCAGGATCGAGGAGACTGGATCGAAGAACTCGCCAGCAGACATATGCGCATCATAGGCTTGCCTCTTCCATCGGTCAAGCACGGCAGACGCCTCGACCTTCTCCTGCCACGTGAACCGGGAAGGAGGGAAGATCATCACAACATCCTCGACTGGAGAAGCGGCGTAGCGTCGCTACGGACGATTCATAGCTGACCGCTTCCGCTCATGCTATAGTGCCGCCCATGGCAAAGGATCGAACGGAAAAGGTTGTTGCAACCAATCGGAAGGCCTTCCACGATTACGCGATCGAAGAAAAGCTTGAGGCCGGAATCGTGCTGAAGGGAACTGAGGTGAAGTCCTTGCGGGAAGGGCGTGTCAACCTACGGGATAGCTACGCGAGCGTGCATCGTGGGGAAGTGATCCTGCACCACTGCCATATCAGCCCCTACAGCCACGGGAACATCATGAACCATGACCCAATACGTCAGCGCAAGCTCCTCCTTCACCGCAAGGAGATCAACAAGTTGATCGGCAAGACCCAACAGCGAGGGCTGACGTTGATCCCGCTCAGGATCTACTTCAGCCAAAGAGGCCACGCCAAGGTTGAGTTGGCACTGGCCAAAGGCAAACGGCAATATGACCGACGGGAGGCGATCAAGGCCCGCGAAGCAGGACGAGAAGTCGAGCGGGCGATGAAGGGTGCCCGGCGAGGAGCGTGAGAGCGTCCGGCGTGAACAACTGTTTATCCGTAACTCATTGAAAGGGTTGCTATCGTCCCCAACCCTGTAGTGACCGGATTGTTCGGATACCCCCCC
>JBHICF010000059.1:0-9594 GCA_046759485.1 Nitrospiraceae bacterium | reverse complement strand
AAGTCCCATCAGTCGCGTGATAATTTTCTCCACAATGGGGCTGAGCCAACGCGTGCCCCGTGCGGCGAGCGCGAGAATCACGTAACTTGAGAGCCCGACCGCGACGACGCATCCCAGCAGTGTGCCACGCTGCAGCCAATCCGCCGCCTGTGCTTCTAGGAGGATGACTGCTGAGATAGCGCCGGGTCCCGCCATCATGGGGATGGCCAAGGGAGTGATCGCTACATCGTCTTTGCTGGCGCCCTCTGCCGTCTCCTCGGCAGTCTCTTGTACGGCAGACCGTTGAGCCCGGAGCATGTCCAACGCCACCAGCAGCAGAACTAGGCCGCCCGCGACTTGCAGGGCTGGGAGAGTGACTCCCAGCGCTCGAAAGAGGATCTGTCCAAGGAACGCGAAGCCGGTGAGAATCCCAACTGTCACCAGGCAGGCGACGCGGGCTGTGCGAAGCCGTACGGTCACAGAGTCGCGGGCCGTCATCGCCACGAACGCCGGAACGGCCGCAACCGGATCGACAATGACGAATAGTGAACCGAATGCGAACAAGGCGTATTCAGTCGGTCTCATAGGGGGTCACATTGTCGAGTATGGCCTTGCTGATGCGATCAGGCCGAAGGGGACTGCCGGAGCAGGCCCGCACGAGGATCAGGATGCGATCCCTTGGCAAGTCGATGGTACAGCTTCCGATCTTCCTCAGATAGAGAAGCTGGCATCACAATCTGGAGAGTGAAAAACAGATCGCCGCGTCCGCCTGAGCCGGTCGGCAGTCCTTTTCCTTTCAGCCGGAGCTTCGCGTCAGCTTGGCTGCCGGGCGGGACCTTGACCCGTACGGGACCCGCGAGAGTGGGCGCCAAGACATCGCTGCCCAGAGCGGCTTCCCAGGGCCACACGGGGAGTGGTACATGTATGTCTGAACCCTGGCGTTGGAAGATACCCTCAGATCGCACCTGCACGTGGAGATAGAGATCTCCGCGTTTGCCACCGCCGGCGCCTGGCGCTCCCTTGCCAGCTACGCGAACCCGAGTCCCATCCTGCACCCCCGCGGGGATTTTCACATCAATCGAGCGCGACTCAGTGCGGGTGCCCGTTCCGCCACAGGTGGCGCACCGACGTCCGGCTATCCGCCCGGCACCCTGACAGGTCTTACATGACACTGGTTCGGTGAGTTCGACTCGGCGACTCACACCTGTCAGCACTTCGCGGAGTGACAGTTGGACTGTGGTCTCCAAGTCAGCCCCGGGGGATGAAAATCCACGGAACGCCGATCCGCCGCCGGAGCGCGACCGCGTCCCGAAGAACTTCTCGAACACGTCGCCAAAGTCAACGCCTTCAGCTGTGGTGAAATCAGGACCGGGTCCCATCCCAGCTCCAGCTTGTTGACGGGCCTGTTCAAAGGCCTCTGCTTCTTGCCAGCGATGTCCATACCGGTCGTATTTCTGGCGCGTCTCCGGATTACTCACCACTTCGTGTGCTTCATTCAGTTCTTTGAACTTCTGCTCCATCTGAGGCTTCCGGGCGCCTCGGTGAAGATCTGGGTGATACTGGCGGGCAAGCCGCCGATAGGCTTTCTTGATCTGATCAGGGGTCGCATTCCGTGGAACCCCGAGGATCTCGTAGTAGTCTCGTGCTGACGAAGCCATGCGATCTCGCTCAACCGGATGCCGACATAATAGTAGTTTCGATTCGGGCGTGCAGCTTACGAAGTTCTCTGAGCCTTTGCAAGTATCTGCACCACACGCAAGAGCCTCAGAGAAGATCCGTCAGTGGCATGGTACGAACCGGGTGACCCGTGTTGTTCACGCGCGAATCGGATGATCCATCCAGTCGACGCGAGCCTCGTCAACAAAAAGATGGAGGCGATTGTGGGGGAGATAGAGATTCACACTGGCGCCTGGATCATACTGTTCCCCCTGCGGGACGCGAACGACCATGCGACGATCAGCCACTTCGAGGTGGAGGACCTGATCGGGGCCAAGGTCTTCCACGACATCCACCTCGCCCTTCAGACAAGCGTCCGGACTCCCGGACGGGTGCAGTAGGATGTCTTCCGGGCGGATTCCCAGCACCGCGGTGGAACTCCTGGGATCGGGGGAGATCGGCACCATGGAGGGGAGGGACACAGTGAGTGTTCCGCAACGGAAGAGCCGGGCGTTCCCATCTGGTGCAAGGGTTCCTTCGAGCAGGTTCATCCCAGGACTTCCGATGAAGCCTGCGACGAACGGATCGGCAGGCCGGCTGTAGATCCGGGCCGGTGAGTCGGCCTGGCGGATTCGCCCTCGGTCCAAAACAACGATTGTGTCTCCCAACGTCATTGCCTCCACCTGATCGTGAGTCACATACATCATCGTTGCCCCGAGGCGTCGATGCAATTTTTTGAGTTCGATACGCATGGACGCCCGAAGGCGGGCGTCTAAGTTGGAGAGGGGTTCATCAAAGAGAAACAGCTTGGGCTTGCGCACGATTGCCCGTCCCATCGCTACCCTCTGTCGCTGCCCGCCCGAGAGCTCCCTGGGTTTTCGGTTGAGCAGGTCGTCGATGTCGAGCAATTGCGCTGCCTCTTGGATTCGTGAATGAATGACGTGAGTCGGCTCTTTCCGCATCTTGAGCCCGAAGGCAAGGTTCTCGCGCACGGTTAGATGAGGGTAGAGCGCGTACTGCTGAAACACCATCGCAATGTCCCTGTCACGAGGCGAGAGATGATCAACCGTCAATCCGCCGATGCGGACCTCTCCCTGGGTTTGCGTCTCCAGTCCGGCGATGATCCGAAGGAGCGTCGACTTCCCGCAGCCCGAGGGCCCTAGAAGGATAGTGAACTGCCCATCGGCGACCCGAAGAGAGATATCCTGCAGGACCTGCACGGCACCGAAGACCTTGGAGATCGACCGTACCTCGAGTTCAGCCATTCCTCAGCCTTTCACGGCGCCCGCGGACAGCCCGCTGATGATCCAACGTTGGAAAAAGATGACGAGAACCACCAGAGGCAGCGTGGCAAGAACTGAGGCCGCGGCAATCTCGCCCCACGGCATGGTGAATTCTCCTTGAAACAGTGCAATCCCGATGGGGAGCGTTTGCTTATCCGGCTGAGTCAGGATCAGGAGCGCGAAGAAAAACTCATTCCACGCATAGATGAACGTCAGGATCGCTGCGGTAAAGATGCCCGGCGCGGCCACCGGCAGCATGACTCGGGTCATGGTCTGCCACGGGCCACAGCCATCCACCCGGGCCGCCTCCTCAAGTTCCGAGGGTAATTCCTTAAAGAAGCTGGCAAGGATCCAGATCACCAGCGGGAGCGTCAAGGTCACGTAGGGGAGAAGCAGGCCCCAGTGTGTGTTCAGGCCGCCGAGGGTGTCAAGAATCCGCCAGACCGCTCCGGCAATCGCGATTTGCGGAAACATGGCGATGCTGAGAAGGCCGCCAAGGATCCAAATCTGACCGGGGAGCTTCAGGCGAGCTAACGCGTACGCGGCAGGGATTCCGATCGTCAAGGCCACGGCTGTCGTCGACCCTGCTACCACCAGGCTGTTCAACATGTAATCGGTTAACCGGTGCTCGGTCAGGACCGACCAGTAAAAACTGAGCTCTCCGGTCGGCCACAAGGTGGGCGGAATCGACTCGACCTCACGTTGGGTTTTGAGTGACGTGATGACGAACCATAAAAATGGAAACAGGCTTCCAACCATTGTCAGCGTGATCCCTGTACTGAGTAGAACTCGCCTGGTCATGCGGGCTCCTTCTCCAGCAATTTGGAGCCGACCGCACGAATGTAGAACAACGATAGAATGAAGATTGCGGCAAACACCGTCACAGAGATCGCAGCACCATAGCCCATCCGCCCTTCCGTGAAGAGCGCTTTGTAACCATAGAACTGCAAGACCTGAGTCGCGTTCCCAGGGCCACCCTGCGTCATAACGAACACGAGATCGAAGACGCGGAATGCGTCCATGGTCCGAAACAGGAGCGCGAGGAGCAGGGCGGGTCGGAGCAGTGGCAGGGTGATTCCCCAAAAGCGTTGCCAGGTGTTCGCCCCGTCGATCCTGGCCGCGTCGTAGACATCGTCCGGAATGAGCTGAAGGCCTGCCAGAATAAGGAGTCCGGCGAAGGAAGAAGTCTTCCACACGTCGGCCAGCACAATGGCGGCGAACGCAAAACCTGGGTAGGCTAGCCACGGGACGTAATCTGAGGCTTGGTCACCGAATAGCAGGAGGTTCGCGAAGCCATATTGGTCGTTAAAGATGAAGCGCCACATCTGAGAGGCCACCACGGTGGGGATCGCCCAGGGAATGAGTGCCGCAGCCCGTACCCATCCACGGCCCACAAATCGTTCATGAATGACGAGCGCGATCCCCATTCCCAGGACCAGCTCGAGCGCTGTAGAGAGGATGACAAACGCAAATGTGACGATGAAGGCCTGGCGTGCCACTGGATCGCTGGCCAGAAGAGAATAATTCTCGAGCCCGACGAACGGTTGCCCGAGGGAGGGCAATGCCAGGTAAATGCGGTACAAGCTCAAGAAGAAGGAATCAACGACTGGATAGAGGGCAAAGACCAGCGTGATCGCCAACGCCGGTGCCAGCATGGCCCAAGCCGCCCGTTGGTCGATGGCAGAGCGTGTCTTCAAGGATTCGACCGTGTGAGCGCCAGCAAGCGGTTGATTTGCCGATCCGCTATGGCGGCTTCAACTCGAAGGTCTAGGTCCGTGAATGCGAGCGCACGGCTGAAGTAGCGCTGCAGCACATTGGAAACTGCAGGGTAGAGTGGACTGCGTGGTCGGGGAGTCGTTGACTGAAACACCGCGTACAGATTGCGAAACTGAGGAGCTGCCGTCAAGACCTCCGCGTCGGAGTAGAGCGCGATCCGTGAGGGAGCAATTCCTGACAGAATGGCGAAGTGTTTCTGTAGGTCATAGCTCGTGAGGAAGGAAATGAATTGCCACGCTTCTAACGGGTGCTGCGAGTAGGCACTGATGCCGAAGAGCCAGCCTCCGAGAGCCGACACGCTGCGGCTGCCAGCGAAGTTGGGGAGTGGCACCACACCAACCTTCCCGGCAATGCGGGAACGATCCGGATTATTGGCGACTTCCCAGGCATACGGCCAGTTTCGATGAAACACCGCCTTGCCTTGAACGAAGACTGCAAGGGACTCGGGCTCTTGGTAGGTCAGCACCGCCGGTGAAGCGAGTCGGCGAATGATGGAGTCACGAACAAACTCTACGGAGGCCAAGGCCTCCGGGGTCGAGAGGGTGGACTGGGTCCCTTCCTCGTTGAGGAGGCCGCCATCGTTGCTCCCGACAAATTCCAGCATGTTGCAGACCAAGCCTTCATACTGCTTGAACTGTGCAACATACCCACGGAGGGCCGGCTGATCGGCCGCTTCGCCTCTCACGATTTCATCCGCCTGCCGAGCGAGGTCCTCCCAGGTCGTTGGCGGCTCAAGACCGTATTTGTCCAACAGATCAGCCCGGTAATAGAGCATGCCGCCGTCGATCCGAGACGGAACACCATACACATGACGTTCGTACGTACCGGCCTGGATGGTGGCGGGGAGAAAGCGCTCCCGCTCTGAAGGCGGGAAGACCTCATCTATCGGTAAGGCCCATCCGGCTGCGGCAAATTCCGCAATCCAGACCACGTCCATGAAGAAAAGGTCGACACTCAGATCACGGTTCTTGAGCTTCTGAGTGAGCAGGTCGTGATAAGCCGTGGATGAGTGTGGAGCGATTTCCCGTACAACCTTAATATGTGGGTAGGCACTCGTGAATCGGTCGATCGCTTCATCCCAGACTCTTGGGTGGTCAGGTTTCCAGGACACAAACCGTAACACCGTCGGGGTCGGCTGCGAATCGGATGATGCGGAGATGGGTTCGTGTCTTACGACAACGAGGCAGATCAGCCCAGCAGCCAGTCCGAGCAGAAGGAGGCGATCAGCACGCCTGCCGCTGAGACTCTTTGAAATCAGAGCAGCAGCAGACTGTCGTTCTGTGAGGTGTCTCACCGTGGGCAGGAGTAGCGCTAGCGGGACGCAGGCGCCCCTGCGCGAGCCATCATTTTGCAATACGAACAGATCTCGGCCGTCGTGGGCTGCCCGCAGAGCGTGCATGTGTGTAAGGCTGATTGGTCTTTATTCGCCATGACAGAGGTCGTGGCCTGGGACCTGGCTTGTTTGTCCAGGAAGCCCAAATAGAAAGCTTGTTTGGTCCCGGGTGATTGAGTCTCGAGCCGGTTCAGGACTTCCTTGTACAGCAGCATCTTGGAGCCCTTGGCCATCGGGCATTCTTCCACGATGTAATCGATCCGGTTCAGCACGGCATATGCCGCGATTTCGCGTTCTGCCAGCCGGTAGAGAGGCTTTACTTTCTTGGCGAAGCCCTCGACCGAGGCCGGTAAGCTCGGGCTTTGCTTGTCGATGTACTCTTCCTGCCAACGGAGCACGTTACCCAGCAGCCTGGCGGCCTCATCATCGAGGTTATGGCCCGTGGCCAAGACGTCGTACTCTTGCTCCACGGCCGCTTTGTTAAATTGGTAACGCTTAATGGTCCCGCACGCCGAGCAGGTCGGGCGATGCACGAGATCGGCGAGCTCGCGGATGCCAGCCCCTTCCTCTTCCTGGACGGTGTGGGTGAGGAGGGAGACGCCGTATGCGCTCTCAGCCTGTTGCGCGAACTGGACCACCTTCTCATGTGACTTGCCCGAATAGCCCTGAATACCCAAGTCGACGTACAGTGCGTCGGCGCGATATCCGAGTTTCAGCAAAATATTCCACAAGGCCAAACTGTCTTTGCCGCCAGAGACCGCGACGAGGATGCGGTCCTTTCTTGAGAACATATGGTCCGATTTGATGGCGCGCGAAACCTGTTCGTGCACGTACTCGTTGAAGCAGGCCGGGCAGAACGCCGTATTGTGCCGCGGGAGGGAAATCACGGCTTTGGTTCTACATTTCTTACATTTCATGGGTGAAGACTTTCAAAAGGCTATGCGCATCTCCTATGGACAGTCGCTCTCAGAAACTACCACCTGAAATGACTGGACGGATTTCGACCTCGTCTTCATCTTTGAGCAATTCATCCTCGGTGACAAGGGTATTTTCGCGGATAACGAGAAACGCTTCATTCGCCAAATTGAGGTCGCGAAAGAGGTCTCGCACGCGTTTCGGGCCTTTGATCTCCAGTTGTCGGTCGGGATGGGCTAACAGCACTCGCATCAGGTCGATGATAAGCTTGTTCAGGGGCCGGTCGCAAGAGGATCGGGCGAATCGCATCAGTTGGAGTCGTCACGGAGCTGACATTTCGAGTGGGCGGGACGAGCAAATCGTGTATAAGAGAATCCAGGCCCGTGCTTGAAAAGAGCCCAGCAGAGCTGGAGGAGACCGATGAGGCGTGCATCTACATCCGGGACTAGTACATTCTGGTTGTATTGGGTCCCTGTCGTGGCTTACGCGACCCTTATCTTTTACCTGTCTTCTCTCACCCATCCAGAGGACTATATGCCCTCCTTCCTAGAGGAAGTTGGGGATGGGGTGTTGCATGCCATCGAGTACGGGGTGTTGGGCGTCCTTTGCTACCGGGCGTTCCGGTATGCGGCTGGTGCTTGGGCAGCACGTTACGCGTTGCTGTTGGCCATTGTCGCCTCGGTGGGATATGGATTCACTGACGAGCTTCATCAGGCCTTTGTACCTACCAGAGATCCGGACGGATGGGATGTTGTCGCCGATAGCGTTGGTGCGTGCGTTGGGGCGCTCGCCTGGCGCAGGGTGGCCGGCCCACTCTAGCTGGCGCCCGCGAGCATCTTCATGTGAGAGATGATGGTCATACTTCTGCAATCCGTCGGTTGGCGAGTGAGAGTCGGCGGCTCGGTCTCACCATGCGTAGGCTTCGGGTGCCGGTCCGCCGGGGCCTGGGAAAATGGCATCGAGACGCTTGAGGGTCTCCGCGGAAAGCCTGAGCGTCAGGGCCCGCAGCGAACCGTCCAGCTGCGCGAGGGTCCGTGGTCCAATGATAGGTGCGGTCACACCGCTCTGGTGCAGTACCCAGGCGAGCGCTACATCGGCTGGTTGTTCCCCTAGCTCGTGGCAGAGTTTCTCGTACGATTCCAACTTGGAACGATTGCCCTCGACTTCCTTCTGCACGTCCTTCTCAGATCGTCGACCTTCGCGGAGGGGCTGGAGCGCCCCTGCGAGCAATCCGCCAGCGAGGGGAGCCCAGGGGATCACCCCAATCCCGTAGGATTCGCACGCCGGGATCACTTCCAGCTCGATCATTCGGTCGGTCAGGTTGTACAAACTTTGCTCAGAAACTAGACCCATGAACGCCCTGTGCTTCGCGATCTCTTGCGCCTGCGCGAGCTGCCAACCAGCAAAATTGCTGCTTCCCACGTACAGGATCTTCCCCTCCCTGTACAGCTGTTCCATGGCTTGCCAAATTTCTTCCCAGGGCGTTTCACGATCGACATGATGCATCTGGTACAGGTCCAACCATTCAGTGCGCAGTCGACGGAGGCTTGCTTCGCAAGCCCGTTTGATATGCAGCGCGGACAACCGTGACTCATTCGGCCAGTTGCCCATCCGGCCATACACTTTTGTCGCAAGGACCACCTTTTCTCGCCGCCCACCGCCTTGTGCGAACCACCGTCCGATGATCTGCTCGGTGATGCCCTCACCTTGTTTCCCGCCATACACGTTGGCGGTATCAAAAAAGTTGATGCCATCCTCCAGCGCTCGATCCATGATGCGGAAGCTATCTGCCTCGTTGGTATGAGGTCCGAAGTTCATCGCCCCAAGGCAGAGACGGCTGACGCTCAAACCCGATCGGCCCAAGTGACTATATTGCATCGAGGTGACTCCCAACGCAGCCTCTTGCAGATTGAAAAGGCTCGCGTGCCTTGCGGTCCCGGAAAGAATACTGACTTTACCCTTCCGTGACAACCCATTAAAGCCTGCGTATAATGCACCCAGTATGGCCGCTGTTGATCCGTCTCCCCTCGAACCAGCACTTGCTCCGCCAGATCAGCACCTCATACGCGAGACACTGAAGACCAAGCTTCCCTTTCGTGGTGAGCTGGCACAGCTTATCCCGCTTGCTGGAGACGCCTCGAATCGACGGTACTTTAGGATAGAGCTAGCTGGCGGGTCGCCTCGCTCGCTCGTGCTGATGCAGCTGGCGAATCCAGAGCCATTTAAGCAGTCAGAAGAAGCCGTCAGCCGCACCGATCTCACGATCCCGGAGCTTCCCTTTGTGAACATTCACAGGCACCTGGCCAAATCCGATGTAGCGGTGCCAGCGCTGTATCACTACGACCAGTCCGCGGGTCTGCTGTACTTGGAAGATTTCGGAGACCTGACCATGACGCAGGCATGTCAGAATGGCGAGATCGGGTACGTGCGGTCGCTCTACCGACAGGCGATTGATGGATTGATTCACATACAAGTGAATTCCACGAGGCCTGCTGATCCGTCTTGCCTGGCATTCCATCGGTCGTTCGATGTGCCATTACTCATGTGGGAATTTGATCACTTTCTCGAATACGGGGTGGTGGCTCGTAGTGGCAAGCCGATGTGTGCGGAGGACTTTGAGGCGGTGCGCGCCGAGCTTCTGAAGATTGCTGA
>JBHICF010000058.1:0-10144 GCA_046759485.1 Nitrospiraceae bacterium | reverse complement strand
TTGCCTCGATCTATTTCACGTTCATTGCTATCATCTTGATCTACGGCGCTTATGACGTGATTGGCCCAAAGCCATATCGAGGGAAAGTGATGATGGTCCTTGCCCCGGCCGTTGCGATCTTCATGTATTTGATGCTTCCGGAGTAGGTCACGCTGAAACAGACGCGGCCTGATAGTCGGAATAGACTCCAGCCCGTCACCCTTGGAGCCTGTCGGAAGAACTCGTGGGGCAAGACCCGCGATGCGCCGGCAGGCTTCTACCGTAGCCCCAACACATCCATCATATCGTAGAGTCCAGGCGGCTGCGTCGTGACCCATCGGGCCGCGCGGAGCGCTCCACGCGCGAAGGTGTCTCTACTGTGCGCGCGGTGGGTGATCTCAACCCGCTCCCCCATCCCTCCAAAGAGCACGGAGTGGTCTCCGACGATATCCCCCGCTCGAATGGACTGGATGCCGATTTCACCATGTTTTCGCTCGCCGATGAGCCCTTTCCGGGCAAAGACTCCAACCTGATTCAGGTCACGGTTCGTAGCCTTGGCGAGGACCTCCGCCATCTTCAGAGCGGTCCCGCTTGGTGCATCTTTCTTGAGTCGATGATGTGCTTCGATGACTTCCAAGTCATACTCCTCGCCCAACGTCTTCGCCATATCGGCGATCACCTTCAGGATGACGTTGACACCCACGCTCATATTGGGAGAGAAGACGCAAGGGATAGGCTTGGCCAAGGACCGCAATTCGTCTCGTTGAGGGGCCGACAGCCCGGTCGTCCCGATCACCATGGCTCGCCCGTGTTGGGCTGCGAGCCGTAGATGGTCCAGTGTGGCTGCGGGCACAGAAAAATCAATCACCACCTGTGCGGACTCGATCACGGCGGAGAGGTCTTCTTGGATCCTGACGCCGGTTTCGCCGCATCCGGCTAGCTCCCCAGCATCTTTCCCGGCAGCTGGGTGACCCTTACCCTCGATCGCCCCCACCAACTTCAAGTCAGGCGATTCTTTGAGGAGGGCCACCAACCTGCACCCCATCCGCCCCCCTGCGCCTGCCACGATAACGCTGATCATGGATCTCCTGGTACCCATAAGGCACGACCCTCAGCTGGTGACCCGCCGGAGCAATGCCCAGGAGTCACGACTGACCGTTCGGTTGGTTTGAGACCTCACCTCGCTCATGACAACAGCCCTACCCTGGCTCCACTCAGGGCCCCACCCTCCAGCCTTGGATTGGATTCGTCCTGAGATACTTCTCGCGCGTGACGTTCCGCGCCTCATTTTTCAGGTTAAATGAGGCCGTAGTCTTTCAACGCGCGGGCGAGCTTCTCGCGGTTCTCGGCAGACATCGGGCAGAGGGGCAGACGCAGTTCCCCATCCATCTTGGCCATCATGGCCAACGCTTCCTTCACCGGGATCGGATTGGTTTCAAAGAAGAGCGCCGTGAAGAGGGGGTACATCTTGTCGTGTAGCCGCCGGGCTCTGTCGAGATCACCGGCCGCGAAAGCATCAACCATTCCTGCCATATCGGCAGGCACGATATTGGCGGTGACGGTCACCACACCCTTCGCCCCGATCGCCATCATCGGCAAGGTCAACGGATCGTCGCCGGATAGGACCGTAATCCGTTCGCCACAGGCCTGGACGATCTCAGATGCTTGCTGCAGGGATCCACTGCCCTCCTTGATGGCCACAATGTTCGGAATGGCCGCCAGCCTGGCGACGGTGTTCGGCAGCATGTTGACGCTGGTCCGTCCGGGTATGTTGTAGAGCACTAGGGGAAGGTCCACGGCCTCGGCAACGGCTTTATAGTGACGGTACAGCCCTTCTTGCGTTGGCTTGTTGTAGTACGGTGTGATGAGGAGCGCGGCATCGGCGCCGACCTGCTTCGCGTGACGCGTGAGCCCGATCGCCTCCTCCGTACTGTTCGACCCCGACCCCGCGATCACCGGAACCCTGTGTTTGACCGCCTCAACTGTGAACGCCACCACACGTTCGTGCTCCTCGTGGGAGAGCGTGGCCGACTCGCCCGTGGTTCCGCAAGGAACAATGCCATCGGTTCCATTCTGGAGCTGGAACTCAATCAGGTCCCCCAACGCGCGTTCGTCAACGCGTCCGTTCTTGAAGGGAGTCACGATCGCCACTAACGAGCCAGCGAACATAGATGCCTTATCCTCCTGCCGCCACAACCACCCGTTCGAGGCTTATGTCAGAAATTCAGGAATCGATTCGCCACGCACGAGATCCTCGAAATCCTCTCGGGCGCGAATGATGTACATTTCTCCGCCCCGTACCATGACCTCCGGAACTCGTGGCCTGGAGTTGTAATTCGACGCCATGGTGAACCCGTAGGCGCCGGCACTCATCACGGCCAGCAGTTCACCCGGACGAGATTCCGGCAACCGACGGTCCTTGGCCAGGAAATCCCCGGACTCACACACCGGTCCCACCACATCCACCACCCTCGACTTCGCATTCGGATTCTCACGGACTGGCCGGATCTCGTGATGCGCGTCATACAGGCTAGGGCGCAAGAGATCGTTCATGGCGGCATCCACAATCAGGAAACGCTTTTCCTCCGCCTCCTTCGTATAGAACACCTGGGTCAGAAGCACACCGGCGTTCCCAACGATCACACGCCCGGGCTCCATGATGAGAATACACTTGAGATCTCGTATCAGCGGCGAGATGGCCTCAGCCAGGTCCTGGGGCATGGGCGGCCTTTCGTCCGAATACGTAATGCCGAGGCCCCCACCGATGTTGATGTACCTAATATCCGTGCCGTGGCTCTTCAGCGTCTCGACGAGCGCTAGCACTCTTTTCAGCGCGTCGACGAAGGGGGCCACCTCAGTGAGCTGCGACCCAATGTGCTTGTGAACACCAACCACTTCAACGTGTTTGAGTGACGAGGCCAGCTTAAATTCATCTAGCGCGCGCTCAGCGCTGATGCCGAACTTGCTCTTCTTTAAGCCGGTGGAGATATACGGGTGGGTCTTGGGGTCGATGTCCGGGTTAATGCGCAATGCCACTCGAGCCCGACCGCCCATCTCCCCCGCCACGTCATCCATCGTGCGGAGTTCGTCGGACGACTCAACATTGAACATGAGGATGTCAGACTCCAAAGCATAACGGATCTCCGCCCGGCTCTTCCCGACTCCTGCAAAGACGATTTTGGATGGTGGGATGCCGGCCTTTAGCGCTCGGTAGAGTTCTCCGCCCGAGACGATGTCCGCCCCACTACCCTCCTTGGCCATCAGTCGGAGGATGGCCAAGTTGGAGTTGGCCTTCATGGCGAAGGCCACGATGTGCGGCGCACTCTGAAAGGCGTTGTCGAAGACTCGATAATGCCTGACCAGTGTTGCGTGGCTGTAGATGTAGCATGGCGTGCCGACCTCCTTTGCGATCCGGCTCAACGCCACGCTCTCGCAATGGAGTTCCCCATCCCGATAATGGAAATCATGCATCCTGCCAGTCCTCGATGAGCACTTCGTGCCCAGTCAACGAAAAGTCTTTGAAGGCCTCTTCAAACGCTGCCTGGAATTTCCGGTATCGCACCTTGGCATAGGGAGCCACGCTCTTGAGGGCGTCTCCGTCGAGGAGTGTACGCAGCGCATCCGGGGTCGCCAGTCTCAGGTGTTCGAAGTTGACGATGATGTCCAGTTTAGCCTTGACCGCGGCCTGCTTGATTCGTGTCATGAGTTCACGAGCATTCAGCTGGTCGAGCGTCCCTTCCAGATCGATGATCAGCGCGGCGAACTGGTCATGCCGGCGGGCTTTAATGTTGAGCCACAGATCCTGCGCCGTGGTGGCCTCAATCTTCTGCTTGAGGGCGTGCAATGCATTGGGAATGAAATCCTCAGCCTCCAGCGTCGGCAGTTTCGCCTGGAGGTTCTTCAGGGCCTTCGCCACCGGAGACAGGGACCCCTTCGGACAGGCTCGCTTGATGAGCTTGCGGAATTCCCAGTTCATCTGAAGCCGAGGCAGGAATCGCTGCTGCGTCCCCAACAGCCGCTTCCCAATTGATGTCAAGGAGTAGAATTCATGGTTGATCCAGTGGAATCCGGCTTCAAGTTGCTCAGGCGTCATGCGGCTGGGGTAATACACCACGTGCTTGCCATCGTACTTGGCCCAATTCCGGTCAAAGATCCGTCCCGCCTTCTCATATCGCTCAAAGAGCGGCGTCCCTGGTAGGGGGGTCAAAACATTGAAATAGGCCAGTTCAACCTTGTTTTTCACGAGAAACTCCAGGGACCGCTCGAATGCCGACTCGTCGTCGTGGTCGAATCCGAACACCATCCCGGGATTGACCATGATCCCGTGGTCGTGAAACATCTTGATCTCGTCTTCAAATTTCTGAACCTGGTTGAAGGCCTTATTCGTTTCTTCCAGTGCATCCTCAGAGATCGATTCCATCCCGACGAAGACCGACACGCACCCACTGTCCGCGGCGAGCTTGACCATGTCGGGCTCATCGCCCAGGAAGAGCGTGGCCTGGCAGCCCCACTTGATGTTCAGCGGTTTCAGCGCTTCCCAGAGCTCCCGGCAGTAACCTCGGTTGCTGTTGTGGAGGTCGTCAACGAAGGCCAGGATTGATCCATCATCCAGGCCGACACGGATGCGTAGACCGGTCAGAAGCGCCTCCCGGATGGACCCACGCCGGATTCGATCGACCAACTCGGCCTGGACCCAATCCCTGATCATCCGGAGTTCCTTGACCACCTCCGGCACGGGGCGGCGGCGCGTCATTTTCCCGTTGAAGGGAGAGACGCTGCAAAACTCACACTCGAAGTGGCAGCCACGGGTGGTGAAGCTGCATTGGCGCGTCATGTAGGCATCGGGGCTCAAGAGCTCGACGCGAGGATTCTTGTACTGTTCGAGCGATGGAAACTGCTCCATCTTGTACGCCCGCTTCATCGCGCCCGCCTCAAAATCGGCCACGAGCTGGGGCCACAGGTCCTCCGCCTCTCCGCAGACAATGGCGTCACAATACTGCAATGCCTCGTCAGGGCAGTAGGTCGGGTGCACACCTCCAATAACGACCTTCTTTCCCCTCTTCCTGAACTCGGTGGCGATCTCATATGCGCGCGGTGCATAGCAGGTCATCACCGAGAGACCGACCAGATCACACGGAGTGTCAAAGTCTACGTCGACGACTGACTCGTCGACAAGATCGACTTCCCAGGATTCAGGTGTGTACGCCGCGATGACCGGTAGGCTCAACTTAGGAAACCAGATCGACCGACGCTGGCTAGCAGACAAGTGGTAGGGGTTATTCCTCGGATACGGATCGACCAACAATAACTTCCGGGTGCGTGTGCGCGTGCGGATCAATTCCATCGAACTCCTCCTGTCCAGTCCTAGGCACGGTGCCGTCGCGTTCCCGAGTCACGTGCCCCTGTGCGTTACTGTAGTGGGGTACTCCACCTATTCTTGTTCTTGCTATTCAGCGGGTCCCCCCCGAGGGTCGAAGGGGCGGGAGCTCCACGCCTTCTCCACGGGGCGCCAGCCTTGGCTGCTCCTGCTCAACTTCAGGCATCAAGCCTGGGCCCGCCTCTTGTGCTTTCTTTTTCTCCTGCTCCCTGGCCTCGCGTTGCTTGGCCTGTTCCAACTTCACTGCAACTCCCAGATCCTCCGGGGGAACCGGCGAGCTCACCGACCCGCAGGCTACAAACCCAGCCAGCCCGAAGATCAATATAAATATACCAGTTAGGAGGGTTTTCATGAGGCCAGGGCCTTCCCCATCGCCTTAATCCTGGCCTCCACGCGTTTCCTGGCCGTTCCGCCGACCTGTGCTTTCCGCTCAATGGCGCCCTCCACGGTGAGAACGTCGAGGGCATCCTTCTCGAACCGGTCGGAAAAGACCCGCAAGTCTGCCAAGGTCAATTGGCGCAGAGCGAGCTTGCGATCCAGACAGGCACGCACCAGTCGGCCCGTCGCTTCATGCGCCTCCCGGAAGGGGACGCCCTTGGCCACCAGGTAATCAGCCAGCTCTGTTGCCAATACATAGCCGGAATCGGCTGATCTGGCAAGCACCGCCCGGTTGACCGTCAATCCCTTGATGAGCCCTGTCATGATCTCTAGCGAGCTGGTCGCCGTGTCGAGCGCGTCGAACACAGCAGCCTTGTCCTCCTGCAAATCTCGATTATAACTGAGCGGCAGCCCTTTAAGCACGGTGAATAATGTCATGAGCTGGCCATAGACGCGGCCCGTCCTTCCACGAACGAGTTCCGGGACGTCGGGGTTCTTCTTCTGGGGCATCATACTACTCCCCGTGCAGAAGGCGTCCGGAAGTTCGACGTATTGGTACTCCTGTGATGACCATAAGACCAACTCCTCGCTCAGTCGGGACAGGTGCATCATCAGAATGGAAAGAGCGGCTACGGCTTCTATCGCGAAGTCGCGGTCGGAAACGGTGTCCAGGCTATTCCCGGTGACCCGGGAAAAGCCAAGAAGCTTCGCGACGTATTCTCGATCGACCGGGTAATTGGTGCCAGCCAATGCCCCTGCACCGAGGGGGAGCTCATCCATCCGTGCCAGTGTGTCCGACAGCCGTCCCTTATCTCGTTCAATCATCTCCGCATACGCCAGCATGTGGTGGGCCAGAAGCACTGGCTGAGCACGCTGGAGATGCGTGTACCCCGGCATCACGACATCAAGATGTCGTCGGGCCTGCTCCAAGAGCGATAATTGGAACCGGCGTCCAGTCTCGATGAGTTCACCCAGCGCCTCGCGCAGGAACAGGCGGAGGTCGAGCGAGACCTGGTCATTCCGGCTCCGGCCAGTCTGCAGCTTACCGCCGAGGGAACCAACCAGTGAGATGAGCCGCCGCTCAATCGCCATGTGAATATCCTCATCTGCCTGATCGAAGGGAAATCGGCCTGCGTCAATCTCGGCGCGGATGGCCTCCAGACCACGGGTGATCGTCGCACACTCGCGATGCGTCAGGACACCAGCACGTTCCAATCCCTTGCAGTGCGCGATGCTGCCCAGAATATCGTGTTTGTAGAGTCGCCGATCGACCGCAAGGGAAGACGTAAACGTCTCCACCACTTCCCGCGTACGTTCCTTGAATCGGCCACCCCATGGCTTCTTCATCGGCTTCGCTGGTAGAGATTTATTTTTCCGAGCCATTGGAATCTACTGTGCTCGTTCGAAGGCGTACCCTTAAGGTCTAGCGGGTTACCGTCCCTTTACTTTCCGCCGCTGGGCACGAATCGCGAGCCGCAATGCATTCAAGCGAATAAACCCTTCCGCGTCTCGCTGGCGATAGGTCTCGTCCTCTTCGAAGGTCGCCATGTCCAGTCGATAGAGGGACCGATCTGACCGACGGCCCACCACGGTGCATGCTCCCTTGTACAGTTTGACGCGGACAGTCCCACTTACATCTTGCTGCGCCTCATCGAACGCCTTCTGCAGGACCTCGCGCTCGGGCGAGTACCAATAACCGTAGTACACGAGCTCGGCGTAGCGAGGCATCAGGCTATCGCGAAGATGGAGGACCTCTCGGTCCATCGTCAGCGATTCCAATCCCCGATGTGCGATATGCAGGATGGTGCCGCCAGGAGTCTCATACACTCCTCGAGACTTCATGCCGACGTATCGGTTCTCCACCATATCCACCCGGCCCACTCCGTGGGCGCCGCCAATCCTGTTCAGGTGCGCCAGGAGTGGGGCCGGGGCGAAGCGCTTTCCGTCCACCGCAACAGGGTCGCCTCGTTCATACTCAATCTCCACCTCGCGCGGCCTGTTCGGGGCTTTTTCAGGCGAGACCGTCGTTTGGAAGATCTCTTCCGGCGGGGCCTCCCAAGGATCTTCCAAAATACCACCCTCATAGCTGACGTGGAATAGGTTCATGTCGATGCTATAGGGCTTAGATTTCGTGGCTGTCACAGGAATGCCATGTTGGTTAGCGTATTCGATCAGTTCGCGCCGTGAGCGCATCGTCCATTCCCGCCAAGGCGCAATGATCCTGATTCTCGGGTCGAGCGCCAGGCACGTGACCTCGAAGCGAACCTGATCGTTCCCCTTGCCAGTGGCACCGTGCGCGACCGCATCCGCTCCCTCCTTCGCAGCCAACTCAATCTGACGACGCGCGATCAGCGGTCTCGCAATGGCGGTACCGAGGAGATAGCTCCCCTCGTACACGGCGTTGCCCCGGAGCATGGGGAAGATGTGCTCCCTGACAAAGACGTCACGCAGGTCCTCGATGTAGACTTTGGATGCCCCAACCGCCAGGGCCTTTGCCCGGACGGCCTTCAAATTCTCTCCTTGGCCCAAGTCCGCACAGAAGGCCACGACCTGACAGCGGTAGGTCTCTTGCAGCCACTTGAGGATCACCGAGGTGTCTAACCCCCCGGAATAGGCCAGGACCACTTTCTTGATAGCCGTTCGCTTCATCTTGAACTCAGCTTGCAGGACGTGAGGTAACAACCGCACATGACGAGGAGATAAGGGCAGAATCACTTTCGAGTTCGTGCTGTCACTCGCTCGGCTTGCAGGAGCTCGACCAGGATTGCCTTCTGCATGTGGAGGCGGTTTTCGGCTTGATCCAGGACCACGGATTGGGGACCGTCGAGCACGCCGCTCGTGATTTCTTGCCCGCGGTGCGCCGGCAGACAGTGCATGACAATCGCATCCGGTCGCGCTCCCTTGAGCAGACGTTCATTGAGCTGGTAGGGGACCAAGGCTTTCAGCCGCCGCGACTGCTCCCGTTCGCGTCCCATGCTGATCCAGACATCCGTGTAGACCACGTCGGCCTCTTTCACTGCTACGTGCGGATTGTTGGTGACCTGAATTGTTGCCCCAGTCTGGGCGGCCTCTTCGCGCGCGAGGTCCAGGATCCGCTGATCCGGCTCGTAACCGCTGGGGCACCCTAAGCTGATCGCCATCCCCATTTTTGCTGCGGCCTCGATCAGCGAATTCGCCACGTTGTTGCCATCGCCGACGTACCCGATCTTGATCGCCTTGAGACGGCCCTTCTTCTCTTGGATCGTGAGTAAGTCCGAGAGAGCCTGGCACGGATGGCACAAGTCTGTCAGGCCGTTAATGACCGGCATGGTGGCCTGGCGAGCCCACTCTTCGACGATGGCATGATCGTACGTCCGCACGACAAGTCCGTCCAGGTAGCGTGAGAGCGCGTGAGCAGTATCTGCGATACTCTCCCCTCGACTGAGCTGAATGTCAGAGGCGGATAAAAAGAGGGATTGCCCGCCGAGTTGATTCATCCCAGCCTCGAAGGAGACCCGTGTGCGTGTTGAAGGTTTCTCGAACAGCATCCCGAGGGTCGTGCCCACGAGAGGCTGATAGCGGCGGCCCGCGCGACGCATGGCCTTGACGTCTGCCGCCACACGCAACAGTCTGAGGATATTGGGCCCCGGGATGGAATGGACCGTTAGGAGATCCTTCCCGAACGGGCGCGCCTGGGACTGTGTTTTGGTCCGCTGGCCACTCATAGGCCCCTCTTACTCAACACCTGCGACAAGACCTCTAGCATACGATCGATCTCCGGCTGGGAAATGATCAGAGGCGGAGCGAAACGCAACACACGGTCCATCGTGCGGTTGATCAGCACGCCGCGAGCGAGGCAGTCCATCACGACTGGCTGCCCCTCGATGGTGAGCTCCATCCCTTGCAACAGCCCAAGCCCACGAACCTCCTTCGCGCTGGCCAAACGGTCCATGCAGTCCACCAATCCCTTGGTCATGTAATCACCCATCCGTCGGCTGTGATCCAGCAGCCCAGCCTCGAGCAGGGCGTTGAGGACGGTGGAAGCTGCCGTGCAGGCCAGGGGATTCCCACCGAATGTGGACCCGTGTGAGCTGGGCGAGAAGGCCTTCGCGGCCTCATCCGTGGCAAGGCAGGCGCCGATCGGGACTCCACCTCCGAGGCCTTTCCCGAGTGTCATGATATCTGGCTTAATGCCGAACTGCTCATACGCGAAAAGCGTGCCGGTCCGGCCCACTCCCGTCTGCACTTCATCAAAGATCAGGAGAGCATCATATTGGCGACATAGTTCACGCAGGTCTCTCAGATACGAGCCCTGTGCAACATGGAGGCCACCTTCCCCTTGGATCAGTTCAACCATCACCGCAGCCGTCTTACTGCTCATGGCTTGCTCGACGGCGTTCGAGTCATTGAAGGGAACATAGGTGAACCCAG
>JBHICF010000057.1:0-10158 GCA_046759485.1 Nitrospiraceae bacterium | reverse complement strand
GCCTGCCGCATGCGCGCCAATCCCAATTCGAATTGCCGGGCATATCCCTTGAACTCTTGCCCCAGTCGAACCGGCGTCGCGTCCTGAAGATGGGTTCGTCCGATCTTCACGATCTGGTCGAATTCGTTCCCCTTGGCCACGAGCGCCGAGTGGAGCCGTGACAGCGCAGGGATGAGTTGCCGCTCGATCATCTCCACCGCGGCCACGTGGATCGCCGTGGGGATCACATCGTTACTCGACTGACCAAGGTTGACATGGTCATTCGGGTGGACCAGTTTGCTGCCCCGCGGCCCGCCAAGAATCTCCGCGGCCCTGTTCGCAATCACTTCGTTCGTATTCATATTCGTCGACGTTCCTGAACCAGTCTGGAAAATATCGACCGGGAATTCTGCGTTCCAGCGGCCATCGGCTACTTCTCGGCTCGCCTTCCGGATCGCGCTCGCAAGTCGAGCATCAAGGAGACGCAGGGATTCATTGACGGTGGCGGCAGACCATTTGATCAGTCCCATCGCCCGAATAAAGGCATCAGGAAACCGGAGCCCGCTGATGGGAAAGTTTCGAACCGCCCGGGCCGTTTGGACTCCGTAATAGGCCGCCGCGGGTACCGACAATCGGCCCATCGTGTCACGCTCAACGCGCGTGCCGGTGGCGACCGGTTTTTCAGGCTTCCTCCGCTGGGACCGTTGCGCTCGCGTTGGCCTACGGCGAGAAGTAGATTTCTTGGCTCGCGACTTCCGCGCTTTTTTCATCAGGCTGGTGGCTCCTCTGTTCTTGAGAGCCTCGAAACAGAAACTGTACGGCCCATTCAAGGCCGCTGGATGCGGGACGATCGATCCCTCCGCAGCCCGGCATCTTAATCGATCGAACCGGTGCAGACAAGTCCCTATAGATGGAGGGTGAGCTGGCGGAGTGTTAACAGCCGGCGAGGAACAGGCCTTTAGCGGCGGTCGATGGGAACATAGGGGCGGTCGTGCTCTCCTTCATAGATCTGGTCGGGTCGAAAGAGCTTGTTCTCACGCAATTGCTCACACCAGTGGGCAAGCCAGCCAGCGACGCGAGCCATCGCGAAGATGGGGGTGAAGAATTCCTCCTCGATGCCCATCTTGTCGTAGATGATCCCAGAATAGAAATCCACGTTGGCGTGCACGCCCTTTGGACCCAGGATCTCGGCGGCCACCCGCTCCACCTCCAGGGCAACTTCGTACAATGGAGACGTCCCACACTCCTTGAACAACTGCGTGCAGAGCCGTTGGAGAATTGTGGCACGTGGGTCTTTCACTTTGTACACGCGGTGCCCGAATCCCATGATCCGTTGCTTTTCAGCCAGCCGCTTCGTCAGGTAGGGTCGCGCCCGATCAGGGGTCCCGATCTCCCGCAACATCTGTACGACTTCTTCGTTGGCCCCTCCATGAAGCGGCCCTTTCAACGCACCAATCGAAGACGCCACGACGGTGTAGGGATCCGCAAGGGTGGAGGCGGTGACCATACCGGCAAAGGTTGAGGCGTTCATGGTGTGCTCGGCGTGCATGATGAGGCAGTCATCCAGAATCTCGCTTAAGATCTTTTCCGGCACCTTCTCAGCGAGCATGTACAGGAAGTTTTCGGAGAACTCGAGATCGTCACGCGGAGGAATGTGTTCATCCCCTCGTCGGATTCTGGCGTAGGCCGCCACGATCGTGGGCAGTTTGGCGATCAGCCTGACGGCGGACCAGTAGTTGTTCTCGATATCTTTGACATTGCGCCCGGGGTAGAACATCCCGAGGGCCGCCACCGCGGCCTGCAGGGCGTCCATGGGATGGCCCTGTTCCGGGAGGCATCTCAGAAGGTCGACAATCCGGAATTTGATGCGGCGATGGTGCGTAATGTCGCTAATGAACTGATCCAGCTCAGCCCTGGTCGGAAGGCGGCCAAACAGGAGAAGGTAGGCGGTTTCAAGGAAGGTGGACTTCTCACACAGATCCTCCATCCGGATCCCGCGGTATACGAGCACTCCCCGCTTTCCATCCACATCACTGACCGCAGACCTGGCCGCCGGGACTCCCGCTAACCCCGGCATGAAATCGTGTGGCATGCGTTGTCTCCTCTCTTACGGTAGCCGCTCCACCTCCGATTCGCCGGAGCGGTGGAGCCTGGAGGTCAGGTGATGAGCTGAAGGGCCTCTCTCCTATCCAAGCTAAATTTTAGGGCGCATCGAATCAACGCGTCAAGCAACATCAGCAAAGCATCGGGCACCTTGAAATGCAGGACAACCAGTTGGCATACTACAATTGAGGGAGCCACACGGAGATGCACCCCATCCTACGCACCCTAAGCGTCATCGCGGCAGTGACCGTTGCGGCGGGCATCGTCATCACCTGGCAAGATGATGCTGGCCGGCCCCTTCCTCAGGCACAGTCCCAGATCGGCATCACCCCTGCGAAATCCATTGGCACGAGCGCCCTTAGTCACGGCGGACCCGTTTCTACCCGAGATAAGGACGCTGTCCCCGACATGACCCAGGCGCAGATTGGTATAGGCCAACTCATGATTGTCAGTCAGAACAAAACGGCAGACAGCGTGCTTCAGCAAGAAGTCCCCCTGCTCTCATCACCTGACGCAACGCCTTCAGGCAGCGGGTCTCCCACCGTCACCGCTGGCACAGAGGTGAGGGTGACCTCCGCTGCGCGGACGTCAACTGCTGGCGTCACCAGACAGTATTACCTTGTGCAACTTCCAGACGGGCGGACAGGTTGGCTTCCACAGGATTCGTTGCGCGCACGTTCGCGCGAGTTACCCGCCAGTCAGATTGCTTACCCAGACAGATGACCAACGTACAGTGCTTAGGCATGGCCATGGTGTTGTTCCTGCAGGTCGCGTTGGGCAGGGTCGCCTTCGCACAAGAAGCGACTGTGATGATCTTCGCCGTCGTGACCAAGATTTCAGACGACAGAAGGCACATTACGGCGCAGGTGTCGACGGGTGACACGGCAGAGGAGAGTGTGTTGGTAGTCAGCGATGAGGTCTTGCGTAATCCGATCTGGAGAACCCTCGAAGTGTGCCATGCTCTACGAGGTGAAGCCACCAAGCAGCCTGAAGGCTATCATCTCCTCTCGGTGAGAGTGCTGGGGGCGGGAATGCTTCCGATGACGCTACAAGGGGTCGCTGGAGACTGCCTGCTCAAGAAGGCACTAGAGTTCGCTCCGTTGATGGAATAACGACTAATTGCGGCATTCCGGACACTGGCCCGGTTCTTGGTGTGCCTGGAGTTCATCAGCGGTCAAGGGGAAGTATTGCTCACAGGTGTTGCATTGCCGGATCTCAAAGAACCCGAGACCCTTCTCATCAATGCGGGTCGGTAGCAGGAGCTCGCTCGGATCAAAACCCAGCTGGGTCCCATCCAAGAACTTGACCACCGCCAGCCGGACATTGAAGATTTCGAAGATGGCCTCTTGTCCCTTCCGGTCAGGGATATGGCCAACGACGAAAACAGGTTGGCCCTTGCGTTTGGTCCGCAAGTCCTTGAGCGTCCGGTGAGAAGCTGTGGCAACTTCGAAGCCGCCGGTCGAGCTGGTTCCCGCAGTAGGCATATGGCAGACCTAACAAGAAAATCGTGGCTCAGACGCTCTTACGCCGTCTGCAAATGGATTTACCACGCGATTTCGAGCATCGTCAAGATATGATACAACGCGGAGACATAATATAAAGGAGACGGCCATGCCGAAGATCACCATTTATCAAAAACCCACGTGCTCCACCTGTCGGGATGCCATCAAGCTGCTCACCGCGAGCAAGCAACCCTACATCCCGGTCAATTACTACGAGCAGCCGTTCACCCGGACAAAGCTCAAGCAATTGTTGAAGAAGACTGGTCTAATGGCACGGGATATCTTGCGTACCAAAGAAGACATTTACAAGAAGTTATCCTTGAGCAGGAAGTCCCTGTCGGAGGACCAGCTGATTGATCTGATGGTCAAACATCCGGATCTGATTCAGCGCCCGATCGTCGAAAAAGGTAATACGGCAATGCTGGCCCGTCCAGCGGAGACTCTGAAGCAGTTACTCCGGTGAGCCTCGACACGGCGAGGACTCCCTGACAATGTTTGAAGACTCAACGAGGTCGCCCGACACTCAGCTCGGCTACTAGACCTGTCCCAGGCCATTGACTCTATCGCAAGGATTTGGGTGTTTACGCTGTGCGGCTGGTGATCTCGATCAGGTGGTAGCCAAATTGTGTCTTGACTGGGCCGTGGACCTTGCCAACCTCGTTACTGAATACCACTTCATCGAACTCCCGCACCATCTGTCCTGGGCTAAACTCACCCAAATTTCCGCCTTGCTTCCCTGAGGGACATTGCGAATGGTCTCTGGCTACCGTCGCGAAATCTGCACCGGCCGCGATCTGGCTCTTGAGATTCTCGCACGCTTCCTTCGTAGGCACCAAAATGTGACGGGCACTTGCTTTGGCCATGTCGGTCCTCCTTGTGCTTGGGCCTCGGAGTCTGGGCCTCGGGGTTAGAGTACAATCTTGGCTGGGCAGACTTATCTGGGCTGAGCATTCACGTGATGAATCTGCATCCGCTCAAACTTTTCCCACAGAACACCACGGGTGTTTCTGTTAAAAGTGAGGCGGAGCCTCGTTCCGCAGCACACTCCAGTTCTCTCTCAAATACTGATAGGCCTCGATGATGCGCCGGAGCTCCGGCTCGGAACTTTGGTCTCCCTTGCGGACGTCAGGGTGGAGCGCCTTGGCGCGCTTCCTGAACGCTGAAGTGATGGCCGACATTGAGCAGCCATCTTCGAGCCCGAGAGCGCGGTAGGCTTCACTGGTATTGTTGATCTCGCCACGAGACGCCCCCGGCTCTCCCCCACCGCCCGCGGCTTTGAAGAAATCAGCAAAGTTGATTTTACGCCGTCGCCTCCTTGGCTGCTGCCGGATTTCGCTGTCGAGCTCTTCGAACCGATCCTCAATGAACTCCAGTCGGGAATCGAGGCGGAATGCCACTGATTGTTCCTGAATGAAGTCCAACTCCCCCTCGATGAGCTCCAATGCTCTATCGATCTCACCTAACCCTTCTTCAACCTTGAAGTAGGTATCGACCCGGTCCTGCATCACGTGATCCATTGCGAAGTCGAGACTGGCTTCGGTTTTGGACTGGAGATCGCGGATACGCCGCCGCATCCGGTCTCGATATCTGGCTATCTTTCCGGGATCGAATCCCATCGGAACCCCGAAGTCACCAGGCGTGATGCTCGGTTGGGGCAGCTACGGCGGGGGCATTCTATCACAGTCATTCCCCAGACACAGCCGTACGGCCAAGCGGTTGCTCCTCGGAAATACCGTGTGCTAAACTCGCGCGCCGCTTCTGGCGATTTCGCCACACTCATGCCGATCAGCGTGGTTTCGTGGATTTAATGGAGGTATCATGACAAGGCTAGGTTTTTGGATCTTACTCGGCCTCGCAGTCATCGTCCTGCTCTCGAGCAGCCAAGGATACGCGGAGAACCCCGCTGGGTATGGCCAGCCAAGCGGCGAGTTCGATATCCGGATCCCGCGCGTCCCCTCTTCTGATCTGGCGGAAGCCAAGGCCCTCAAGCCCCCGTTCGCACCCACGCCAGAGATACTCGCCGAGGGAAAGGCGATTTATCTGGGTCGCGGCACGTGTTTCCAATGCCACGGGCCGGAAGGAAAAGGAAACGGAGGCGCGGCAAAGATCCTTCCGATTCAACCACGCAACTTCACGAACCCGAAATTCAATAAGGTCAGGACCCCCGGTGAAATGATGTGGGTCCTGAAGAACGGGAGTACGGGCCAGTCCGGGAGGGTTCCAGGCACGGGTATGTTGCCAATCGTCGGGCAGTACCTCAGCGAGGAAGATGGCTGGAAGGTGTTGCTCTACGAGCGGAGCCTGGGTGGCGAGTAAAGAGCCGGCGTCGCAGCCTCGCGCGAAGCCGCGTGCACTGCGGTCAGCCTTCCGGTTGGTCTTTACTTCTGTGCCGGCGTCGCGCAACGCCGGAATCGCGGGCTGCCTGTGCGACAGCCTTGGACACCCGGGGAACCACCTGCTTATCGAAGACACTCGGAATAATGTAGTCCTCACTCAAGGTGTCGTCTGGGATAAGGTCAGCGATGGCGCGGGCTGCTGCCAGTTTCATCGGCTCGTTGATCTCTCGGGCTTGCACATCAAGTGCGCCACGGAAGATGCCAGGGAACGCCAGTACATTATTAATCTGGTTCGGGTAGTCCGACCGACCAGTGGCAAAGACCCGGCAGTGGGGCACCGCTAATTCAGGCGCGATTTCAGGCTCCGGATTCGCCATGGCAAAGACGATGCGATCCGGTGCCATCAGCGCGAGGTCCTCTGGCCGCAAGACATTGCCGACCGACACCCCAATAAAGACGTCAGCCCCCTTTAAAGCCTCCTGAACTGTCCCTCGTGGCTTGTCCTGCTCGATACACTCTGCGAGGTCATCCCGCTTAGCTCGGAGTCGCTCGGTATCTCCCGCAAGCACGATCCCGTTTTCGTTACAGGCGGTCAAGTGCGAGACCCCGGCAGCCAACAAGATTTGGCAGCACGTCAGGCCCGCCGCACCGATGCCGTTCACGACCACGCGGATCTCGCGCATTTCCTTTTTGGTGACCTTCAAGGCATTCGTGAGGGCGGCCAGGATCACCACGGCCGTGCCATGCTGATCATCATGCATGACCGGGATAGTCAGCGCCGTTTTTAACCGCCGCTCGATTTCGAAGCACCGAGGTGCGCTGATATCCTCCAAATTGATGCCGCCGAAGCCGGGCGCGATTCCTTGCACGATCCGGACGATCTCGTCCGGGTCTTGGGTTCCCAGGCAGATCGGCCAGGCATCGATGCCTGCAAACTCCTTGAACAGCATCGCCTTGCCTTCCATGACTGGCAGTGCCGCTTCCGGTCCTAGGTTCCCGAGCCCCAACACGGCCGAACCATCCGTGACCACCGCAACGCTGTTGCCCTTGGTGGTGAGCGCATGCACTTTCCCCAGGTCCTTGGCAATCGCCTGCGCGATTCGGCCAACGCCTGGGGTATACACCATGGAGAGTGCATTGCGCGTTGCCAGTGGCAGCTTGTTATGGACGCTGATCTTTCCACCCAGATGCAGCAGGAAGATACGGTCAGAGGCAGAGAGTACCGTAACATCGGGGACGGCGTTGAGTTTGTTAATGACGTGCTCTCCATGCTCCTCGTTTCTGACATCGAAGGTCACGTCCCGGACGATCTGCTTCGGGTCAGCGGACACAATGTCCACGGCGCCGAGGTTCGTACCCTCTTGGGCCAACATGGTCGCAACCTGTGCAAACACGCCAGGCCGGTTGGTGAGCGCGAGCCGTACCGTCATCCGGTAATTGGAGTATGGGCCTTCCTCAACCATAGCCGCTGATTCACCTCTCAACTACTCTATTATCGCACAATTGGCTACCGATCAAAGGTTGATCGAGAAAATCTATCGCTCTCCTGCTGAGCAGCCCCCAGGCCAATCCGGGAAGATGAGCAGCTCACTCCTTTATATAGGACTTCTCGGGCGACCATGACCACATCTGGACACTCTGAGACTCATGAATGATGTATATCACAAATGTGGACCAGTGCCGGCTGTCGCGGTTGACCATCGCGAGGAGCCGATGTTAGGGTGAGAGCCATGTCTGCTGATGACACTCAACGTCGAGCGAACCGCCTCGCGCACGAAACGAGCCCCTACCTCCTCCAGCACGCACACAATCCTGTCGACTGGTACCCGTGGAGTGAGGAGGCGTTGCGCAAAGCGCGTGAATTGAACCGCCCGATCCTGCTCTCGATCGGCTATTCGGCCTGTCACTGGTGCCATGTCATGGAGCACGAGTCGTTCGAAAACGAACAGATTGCCACCCTCATGAATGAACACTTCATCCCCATCAAGGTGGACCGAGAAGAGCGGCCTGATCTCGATGAGATTTACATGCAGGCGACCCTGGTCTTGAACAATGGGCAAGGCGGCTGGCCGATGACAGTGTTTCTGACCCCTGATCAGCAGCCGATCTTTGCCGGAACATATTACCCGCCCACCGATCGGTGGGGCCGTCCCGGTTTTTCAACCGTCCTCCAGAAAGTTGCAGAGTTCTGGCGCAAGGACCCCGATGGGCTTCGCCACCAGGCTGGCCAGCTCACCGATCGCCTCAGAGACTCCATGCGTGTTGCAACGCCCATGTCGGTGGGACAGGCCGAGCTGGACGCCGCAGTCACCCAGTTCGCTGAGGACTTCGATGCTCGGTTTGGAGGCTTCGGAAGCGCTCCGAAGTTCCCGCCCGCCACGGGCCTCTCATTCCTGCTGCGACAGCACCATCGGACCAAGGACGCACACACTCTCTTAATGGTCCGGAGGACGCTCGACGCAATGGCGGCTGGCGGCATGTATGACCAGGTTGGCGGCGGATTTGCCAGGTATTCTACCGACGAGCGCTGGCTCGTCCCCCACTTCGAAAAGATGCTATACGACAACGCTCTGCTGGCTCGGACGTATGTGGAGGCCTATCAAGTCACCAGCGAAGAGCGGTATCGGCGCGTCGCGACCGAGACGCTAGACTATATCGTCAAAGAAATGACATCCCCCGAGGGCGGCTTCTATTCTGCCACCGACGCTGACTCCGAAGGGGTCGAGGGCAAGTTCTTCGTGTGGACCCCGGACGAAATCAAGGCGGCGGCCTCTGACGCCGAAGACGCTCGGCGCTTTTGCGCCTACTACGACATCACGGGGCGAGGTAACTGGGAACAGAAGAGCATTCCCAACACGCCCCGTTCGATGGAGGACGTGGCTCAGGATCTGCGCATCTCAGCCGAGGAGCTTCGCCAGACTATCAACCGGGTTAAGCCGCTGGTCTACGAAACTCGACGCAAGCGGGTCCCGCCTGGGCTAGACGATAAGATACTCACAGCGTGGAATGGCATGATGATTAGCGCCATGGCCGAAGCCGGCCGCGCGTTGGGCGAAGATCGCTATGTGCACGTGGCGGCGAAGGCCGCGGACTTCCTCCTGACCACGATGTCCCGTCCCGACGGCGGACTACTCCGCACGTCTCGGCAGGGCAAGGCACACCTAGATGCCTACCTGGAAGACTATGCCTATCTGGCAGAGGGACTCATCGACCTGTATGAAGCTGGCGGAGAAGAACGCTTTCTCGCTGAAGCGGTGCGGTTGACTGAGCGCATCGTGACCGACTTCGTGGATCATGGACAAGGAGGATTCTTCACCACGGCCCGTGGCCACGAATCGCTCATTCTGCGAAGTCGCGAAGGTCCCGATGGGGCGACGCCAAGCGGAAATGCCGTCGCAGCCTCCGCCCTTGCCAGGCTCTCATTCCACTTCGCACGAGATGATTTCCGCGAGGCCGCAGCGAATGCCGTGCGAGCCTACGGAAGGCAGATTGGCCGGTACCCCCGCGCGTTTGCGAAAAGCCTGGCCGTGACGGATCTCCTGCTTGCCGGTCCGGTCGAGCTGGCACTCCTCGGCTCGCCGGGAGACTCGGCCTACGAATCACTCCGCAAGGAGATGAACCGTTCTTACCTGCCGAACCGGATCATTGCACATCACGACCCCCAGCAACCGAGTACGCAGCACCCTCTCCTGATGGGCAAGGGATTGGTGAACAAGAGACCAGCGCTCTATGTGTGCCGAAACTTTGCCTGCCAGGCACCCATTACGAACCCGACGGAGGTTGCGAGCGCATTGACAAGCGGCCAGCAAGGGCCCTCAGCCGACCCGGCCATTGCCTCCACCGCCCTCAAAGGCAATCGCCTCTCCGGCCACGCGACGCCCGCAGGGACCGCGAGTTATGCCGTCCGCTTCGCGAACAACCCGCAAGCGAAGGGAACGGCTGCGCATGGGTACACAGGAGTTGGCTCAACGGGGTTGACCACCAGCCGTGTGGGCTTTGGCGGATACCGGATCGACACGCAAGAAGCTGACCATCGCGACGCACTACAACTGGCGTTATCCGCAGGCTGCAACCTGATCGACACGTCCACGAATTACACCGATGGCGAGAGCGAACGGTTAATAGGATCCGTCCTCGCCGAGGCGGCCAAAACCGGGACTATGAAACGCGAAGAAGCCATCGTGGTTTCCAAGATCGGGTATGTGCAGGGACAAAACTTGAAGCGAGCAGAGGCCCGC
>JBHICF010000056.1:0-10339 GCA_046759485.1 Nitrospiraceae bacterium | reverse complement strand
CCCAAGACAATCGAGGTCAGGGTAAGCTAAGCCGCGACTCTCGCTGCACGCGAGCACCAGGCTTAGGCCTGGGCTCGCGTGATCCCGCCGACTGTATACCGAGACTAGCCCCCGTGAGTGAGTTGATCGCTATTATAATGATAGGCGGCGTTATCATGTTGGTGGCGCTCGCTATATGGGGTTTCCTGCGCTTGATTGAATAGTTTCAGCCGTGCTCTCATCCGTTCGCCCCGCCGGCCAGCTGACTTGATCACAGCCTCCCTGCTTCCAATCCAGATTATCCGATCTACCCAGCCTGACCTGTCCTTTCTGACCGTGCCGTCGTTGCTGTTCCCGGTTCATAGCACTAACTTCACAGGTTTGAATCACATTCAAGGCAGGGCCAGTTTTCGCCAGAACCGTTCAAATTTCGACATTATTGAGTGGGAAGCGAGAGGGCTATGAACAGCAAATATCAATGTTTTCAAACGACTATGAAAAGGCCCGCCTTTTGCTACCTTAGAAGACAAATTGTAGCTGACTCGTTTGCCCAGTTCTCGTGTTACCCATCAGGAGGACGGTATGTGGCAACTCCCTGACACGACATCGAAGGTCAAACAGAAGTTTACGGATAACGAAACCCTCACATTCCTCGGGAAGGACACATCCTTCAAGGGAGAGGTGACTCTCTTCGGCACCGCGCGGGTCGAAGGTCACTTTGAAGGGGAGATCAATGTCAAAGGCACCCTGATTGTGGGGGAATCCGCCATTGTGAAGGCCAACGTCACAACTGATATTCTGATCACGAGCGGAAAGATCAATGGCAATGTTCAGGCCAGCGAGCAGGTGCAGCTCCTCAAGTCTTCAGTTCTTGTCGGAGAATTGCGATCTCCGGCGATCATGATGGAGCATGGCGCCCAGTTGCACGGCATGTGTGACATGGGGGTCAACCGGTTCTCGTGGACAGAGCCTGAGCCTGCCAATCGCGATAACGTGTACGACTTGAGCGCTCACAAATATGACAGTCGGACGCTCAAGGGCACGCAACCAGGCAGATAGACAACTGGACATATGAATGGGAGGTTCCTGGAATGTCGGGACAGGGACAGTAGGCAGCCCCAACGCTAGCCAGCCATGTGGGACGCTTGCCTCCTTAGATCCCGCTCCAGGAACTGTCCGAAGACTACTCGCCCCTCGCCTGGCACGGCTCCAAACCTTCCGCGAATCTTAGCTGGTTTCCAGGGCTGGATGCGCAGGCTTCGGAGAGTTCGCGGATATGCTGACGGTACGATCGGAAGCAATACGCCGGCACCCGACGTCCATGATGGCCGTAGCCGTTGTCGCTGTCGTGTTGGCAAGTTGTGCTGAACCAATGCCGATTGTGCCTGGCCCCAATACACCCGCCACATCCCTCCCAACTTCCTCGGATCATCCGGCGTTATACAGATCGCACGTCACCGCGCAAGGTCTTGGAACGGTTCATATATCCGGGCATGTTCATGACAGCGGCTATAATTTTGTCTCTTCGAGTCCCGGAGGCGATCAGCCAGTCGAAGTGAGCCACAGTGCAAATGGCGACGAGGGTGAGCACTGTGGAACTGGGTGGCGGCGCTCACAATCCCAAGCCGTCGCCAGGTTCACCCCTCAGAACAACCCCGCTATCCGCGATTATGGTTTTTCCCTCCTTGTGAACCCACGCGCACACGGAGGCTGGTTCCAGCATAGCTCCCTGGGTCCAGTGTGCGGACAGGGTGAGCACACAACCGGAGATGCTCAGGCTGATGCACGGGGAACTCTGCAATTGACGTTCAATGGCAAAGCTGGAAGCAAAGAGCGCCTCCTTATACGAATTGAAGGCTCGCATGCAAAGGAGGCGAATGTTCAACTGACGGATGTCAACGGTAAGGCCCTGCGTCTCAAGAAAAAGGGGAAGGGATTTGTTGCAGTGCTCCTCAAGCAGGGACCCTACCAACTGACAGCTTCCCTAAGCGCCGCGGCTTCAGCCTCGCGGGGCTGTCCCACGTGTCGTAGTGAATCCAGTAAGAGCGTGAGTGTCCACGTCCAGAGCATGCGTGATGCGCTCACATTGGGCTACAGCCATGGTCTGCAGGCCTCATACAAGATTCCCTTCCCCGTGTTCGTCTCGGTCAAAGACCTGGAGCGGGAACTCAAGAAGGGACTCTTTGATAAGACGGACGGGAAGTTTTATCCGTGCCTGCCCGATGAGGATGACTGCGGGTTGAACGCACAACAGGTGTATCTGCGAGATCCGAGACTCTCGGTGGAAGGAGCCTGGGTCATCTTGAGAATGCGCCTGGGAGGACACGCGACCATCTGGAATGTGTTTAACCCCGCCGTGACAGGCGAAATCCAGCTGAGTGGCATCCCCTCTGTCTCCCGAAATGTGTTGTTCCTGGATAGCCTTGCGATCGAGACCAAGTCAAAGGACGACCTGGTCAACTATGTGTCAGCCAGCTACGGAGACAAACTCCGAGAAAAAGTCCAGGCTAAGACCCGTATCGACCTCAAGCCCCTCCTGGACGAGAAACTAGCGGAGGCGCGGTCAAATTTTCCAATCAAGCTGGGATCCGCCTGCCTCATGCTGAATCCAACTAACGTCACCGTCGAAGAGATCACCACGACAGATACGCCGGACGATGAGAAGGGCATCGTGGCTAAATTGGCCGTCGTCGTGCAGGAGAGTGACGTCGACGAGTGCCAGTCCTAGGTGGCGAACCCGTGAGGGCGGCCAGGCACCGGAGCCTGCTCCCGTGCCAGGGCCCAGGACCCGGGGGACGGGGGCCCGCACAACCCGGCCCAAGGCCCAGCCCAGAATTCGACCAGAACCCGCTGTCTTGGCTGCCCCTGGTGCGAATTTAGGACCCCTGGAAGCCCCCCTATTCGGCCTCTAACTTGACAGGATCTACCTCGGCACATACCTTTGAAAAGAGTCATGAAAGTCCGTTTCCTCATATCATTGGTGATGTCCTTCCTCCACCTGGAATCATCCTGAAACACGCAACCGAGGAGGCAGCTATGGAGGCCCAAGAGAAAGAAAACGTTGTCTCGAAAGTGAAGGGCGGTGTGGTCGGTGCAATACGAGGAGTCGGGGATGTCGCGGGCGCCGTCGTCATAGCCGTCAGCGACGTGCTCGTAACAACTCTCCGGAGCACCAGAGTCGTTGGAAATGAGCTCCGTTCCCTTGTTGTCGACACGGTGACGGGAACCGTGCAAGGTGTCGCCGAAGTCGGTGCGGAAGTCGGAGCGGCTGCAAAGGGCGTGTTGATCGGTACTCTGCGGGGCACCAAGGACGTCGGGGCCAGCGCGGTGGATACCATCGCCAGCAGCATCAGCGCTGTTATGCGGAGCACCGCTCAGGTCAGCGGCGACGTGACCGCCACCGCCAAAGGCGCGGTTGAAGGCGCCATCATCGGCGCGAAAGAGGTGGGTGTGGGGGTGACCGAAGCTGCAACTGCTGCGGTCACGGCCGTGATCAGGGGCGCCACCGACGTGGGCTCCGAGATCGGCATGACAGCGAAATCCACGCTGATCGGCACCCTGCGCGGCACCAAAGAGGTGGGAGCGAGCGCTGTAGATACCATCAGTTGCAGTGTCAGCGCCGTCATCAAGGGCACCGCAGATGTCAGCGGCGATATTACCACGGCCACCAAGGGTGCCGTGGCCGGCGCGATCGTTGGCGCGAGGGAGTTGGGAATCGGCGCGACGGAAGCTGCCGCCGCTTCGGCCACCGCTGTGATCAAAAGCGCCAGTGGAGTCGGTACGGAGTTAGGGTCCGTCGCCAAGTCATCGGTCATCGGGGTTCTCCACGGAACCAAAGAAGTGGGAGCCAGCGCGGCGGATACCATCAAAGACAGTGCTACCGCTATGATCAAGGCCGCTTCCTCTGTCGGTGGCGATGTCGCGTCAACCGCGAAGGGCGCCATGGAAGGGGCCATTGTTGGAGCGCGAGATTTAGGCATCGGCGCGTCAGCCTCAGCAACCGCCGCTGCGACAGCGATCATTAAGAGCGCGAACGCGGTCGGCACGGAAGTCGGCTCGACGGCTAAGGCCGCGTTGATGGGAGTGCTTCACGGATCCAAACAGGTAGGCGAAAGTACCGTAGACATGCTCAAGGTCAGCGCTGGCGCCGTCGTCAAGGCAGCTGCGGACACAGGGGCGGATCTGGCGCAAACGGCGAAGAAAGCCGTCGAGGGGACCATTGAGGCGGCGAAGGAGCTAGGCGTCGACACGACGGAGGCCGCTGCGGCCACAGCCGCAGGTGCCATCAAGGCAGCAGGCCAAGTCAGTGCCTCAGCCGGCGAACAGGTACGTAACGCCGTCACTGGGACGATTTCCGGCATCAAGGTGGTCGTCAAGGAGCCGTTCAGTAAGTCCAAATGAGGCGGAGCAGGTCCGCATCACGCGCGGACCGCAGTGCCCGTCAGCACAGAGTGAATTCAAAGGGCGCCTGAAGCGTATCAGACCTTAAGGCGCCCTTTTTCTTCCTACAAGCCCCACCAAGGTAGTGTCTTTGAACGCCTCCCGGCAGGACGGGGCCTACGAGCCTTATACCGGTTCAACCCAGAGGGCAAGCGAGAGGTAGGCATGGGTTTTGGGGCCAAGACCCGAAGGCCCTCTCGCCGATTAATCAGGGGTGCTCACTCTTAACAAGAGGGGAGTAGGGGGGCCGCTAGAGATCGATTCGGGATGAGGATGAGCAGGTCGCCCCGGGGCAGGAGTTAATCCTCGGTGTGCCGGACCGGCTCACGAGAGGATCGCAGGCTCCGCTTGCTGGGCACCCGTTACAGACGCCACGCCCGTGATTCGGCCACACTTGCTACAGCGAGCTCGGGGCTTGTCGGTGAGCGTACCCCACTGATTCTGCGAAAGAACGAAATAGTGAGCCCATCCGCAGAATGGGCACAATTTCCCTTCCAGCTCAAGCCTGCCTCGGACCTTTCCAATCTTACCAACTTGGATCGGCATGGGACCCTCCCAGAGAGCGCCAAGGCTCGATGTTCCGTGTTGCGTCATTCATAAAGGATTCGCTGCAGCCCGACAATCAGGCGGAAGGATGGCTTCCATCCCCTTCCAAAGACCTGTCGTAGATTTGGCACAGAGAGGGAAGGACCCGAGAGCTAGGAGCTATGCTTCAGACAGCCTCGGGGAGCTCTCGATCGGGCAGCACTTCACACCACCGGGCGAGCCATAATCCTAGCGGAGCGGGATCAGTGGCATCCGAGGACGAAGGGACTACAGACGCAGAGAGCGAGGTCGAACTGCCTCAGGCAGGACACGCGGAGGTCCCACGGCTCATGCTAAGATGTGGCGTTCTCCACCAACTACGATCGGGCTAACAAAGGAGTGCGCCCGATGCACATAGATTCGCCTACAGTGGAAATGATCATTCAGGAACTTACCCGCCACCCGGTGAATTCCAATCGTTTTTTCCGAAGTTTCGAGAACGAGTATCTCGACCTCCCGCAGCTCCAGAGCTTTCTGCGACAATACCACTACTTCTGCAAGCGCTTCGTGAAACTCTTGGAAGGGCTGCTCTACAAGACCCCGCTCGACGAAATCGAAATGCGCATCGAGCTGACCAAGACGCTCTATTCAGAACTCGGCTCCGGCTCCAGCGAACGGGCACATGTTAAGCAGCTCGAGCGCTTTGCTCGGGCTCTTGGGCTAACTGAACGCGACCTAGCCCAAACCCAAGCCCTGCCTGAAGTGGACAGGTATCTGCGTGTATTGGAGCGCCTGTTTATGAACTCGGATTATTTGGTCGCGCTCGGTGCCGAGATGGCCGTGGAGACCACCGCTGCCTCCGAGTTCCGGTATCTCTACCCTGGCCTACAGAAGTATGAGCAGTTCAGTCCCAAGGACCTCGAATTCTTCGAACTGCACGTCCGAGAGGAACAGCAACACAGCGACTGGCTGGTGGAAGCCGTCCGAAAGACAGCGAAGACGCAGGAGGAACTCACGCGCGTCGCGGCCGGCGCGCAGGAGACGGCTGATGCCTGGCATGACTTCTGGCAAGGTCTGGACCGAGAAATCTTCCATCACTCCCCTCGACCATCCTGATACCTGGACACCCCTGAACTCCTCGCAGGGGTCCGATACGTAACAGACGGCTCCCCGAGCAGGGTAAGACCTTCACCTGAAACTCATCACCATCAGTTGCCCCGTTGATTTTTTGTGAAATTCGGCGTAAAGGAAGGGCCGTGGGTAGTTCACGGCAAGGGCAGAATCCGACCTGAATATGGGCAGAAGAGACCAACAAGACGTACGGCGAACAGTTAGGAAGGTCTTGTCGATTCAGCTCCTGCTAGCAGCCTTGCTAGCGTTTACTTTCACACAGGCTGAAGCCAAAGCCACGGGACGAGTTGCGCCTTCTGGAGATGCGATCGAGCTCGAGTATCGAGACAGCGACGGGCCATATACGGACCGTATCCCGCTTTATCGCTCCGGGAACATCCGGTATTTCAGTGCCGGTGTCGGCATCGAAGAGCGGATGGCGGACTATCCAAACTTTGCGCTGAAAGTGATCCTCGCTGCCGGCTCGGCCTACCTGAGCCATGTCTCCGTGTCCATTGAGAATTCAACTGGGGATGTGCGTGTCGAGATCCCCCAGGAGCGCGTGACTGGCCCTTGGCTCTTCGTTGACCTACCGACAGGAACCTATCTCCTCAGTGGAACCAAGGACGGCCTTCCTGCCATGACAAGAAATGCCGAGGTCAATCCCGGGACGCAGACGACAGTGTATCTGCGGTGGCCGCGAGAGGCCTCGCCATAATCAACTGACTTTCTCAACCGCTCTGGAATCGTGACGCCGCTCAGGAAGGGGGAAATGGCCATGAATGGTCATCGACACGATGGATTCGCAACTGCCAAGCGGAAAGCCGAGGCGCTGGCCCAGGATCTCAGCGAAGTCAGCCAGTTGATCAGGGACGCTGTGGTTAAGGCTGGTCTCAACCGACACACGATCCAAAAATTCTCCGATGCCTTGGACCTTGTGCTCCGCATGTTAAAGGCTTGGACCGGCGGCCGCTACACGGCGGTCCCCTATCGATCGCTGGTCTTCGCGACCGCGGCCATCGTCTACTTCGTGAATCCCTTCGATATGGTACCGGACTTTGTCCCGGGGGTAGGCTATCTTGACGACGCCATGGTGTTGGCGCTCGTGATCGGCTCCATCAAGAAAGATCTCGATGACTTTCGGAAATGGGAAGACCAGACCCAGAACAAGAAACTCACCAAAGTGACAGCGTGAGAGCACCCAATTAGCCCTCCCGCTTCGATCCTTGCCCCCACTGCCTAGCCTTCGACGAACGATAGCTTAAGGAACTGCTTCGGCCGGCTTCGCTTCGATACGCCTAGGAGCAGCAGGCTGAAGCTGCATTCTGACTTGTTCGAGCAGTTTCAAACGTTCCCGAAGTGCCGCTTCTTCGAGTTTGTAATTCCCCACCAATGTCTTCTGAAACACATGCATCTCGGCAGTCAAGCCGCTGAGGCGAGCCGGCAACTGGTCAACGGTTGCAACCGCCGATTGCACCGCCACCGTTCCTTCCTTGAGCTGCTCATTCATGGCCTCGATCCGTTGCAGAGCCTTATTGCTCTCGTCCTGAAGGGTTTCGAGCTGCAGCTGGACGGTGCGACCAAGAGCGTCCATCTTTTGGTTCATCCCCTCATCCAGTTGCTTGAGATCCCCTTGGACAGCCAGCGCGGTCGCTGTATTCGTCTTCAGCTCTTCCATGAGCCTTCTGTTCGTCTCGGCTTGACCAGTTTCTAGCCTCGCGACGGCACTGACCGTATCGGACCTCACGGCGTCGAGCTGCTTGTCCAGCCTCTCCTGATTGTCCCGGATCTTCTTGAGCTCTGCCTGGAGGCCGGCCACTTGTGCTTGGACGGAGGCGTCCAGGGTGTTGAGTTTTCCACTCATCGCTTGATCAAGACCCTGAATGTCCTTCGAGGTTGCACAGCCGGTCGCCGCGAGCAGGAAGACTAATCCGAATGCTACCAACAGTCTCATCGCTGGGTATCGAAGGGCCATAATCAACCTCCTCCTGGCAAAAGGTAGTGCTATTATAATGGGCAGCGAGCCCGATTGCCATGCAGACCGAGTCGGTCCGTATCGGTCATGGAGTGGCTCTTTGTTAGGCCCTCCTAAAGGCGGGGGACGGCTAGCCGGCGCCTCTCAGGCAAACTGTTCTTTTTTGTTCTGGGGCCCTTGAGCGCACTAATTAGGTAATCGGTAGCTCACGCTGTACTTTGCCTTGAATTCATTCAAGAATTCGTGCGCCAACCTGTAGGCATGAGACTTGCTGATGTTCCGCGGAATCTGAAACCGCTAAAGGGACCTTAACATGTCGAGTGCCGCCAGTACCGTGCATCCCCCCGCCATGGCCCCCTCGCTGGGGTTGGCGTTCGAAAAGCTGTCTCGCCAGTCCCGATTTGTTCTGCTGCAGAGTCTCGTCACTATCATCTTTTCGTATCAACTTCTCTTCAGCCAGGCCGGGGTCGTCATGGGAAACAGCGAGCAGCTCATCGTGTTGGGCCTGCTAGCGATCGTGGCCTCACTGATGGTGCTCCCTTCGCGTGTGCTTGAGGCCGATTGGTTTCCGGGGGTACTAGTCACCGGCGACACACTCATCAGCGCGTCTACGGTCTACCTCTCAGGCAATGCGCGTTCTGATTTCTACGTGGCTTTTTTCCTCCTCATTCTCATCGCGGCATCAGTTCCCACCCTGAAACACATGCTCGGTTTGTCGATCGTCCTTTGCATCGGCTACGGAGCCGCCATATGGTATGCCGGCCTGCATACTGGCGCGCTCACGGTTGGCCATTGGCTAGGAATCCCTGTTTTGCTCATCATGGCCATCTTTTACGGCGTGACGGCAGAGCTCGCTTTGACGGAGCGCAAGCGAAACATCGGCTTGCTCTCGCATATCGACAAGCTGGAGCGAGAGGAGCGGTTACTCCTGGAGACGCGCGATCAACTCGCCGAGCGAGTCAAGGATCTCAAAGCCGAGCTGTTAGACGTCAACCAAGAATTGAGCGCAGAGATGATCCAGCGGCATGCACTTGAAGCCCAATTGCGTCAAGCCCAAAAGATGGAAGCGGTGGGCCGATTGACTGGCGTCATGGCAGACGGGTTCACCAGGATTCTGACGACGATTGGAACCCAGGCGGGACGTCTCTTAACCATGCTCAGTGTGAGTGATCCGGGACGAGCCTACGCTGAGGAAATCTTCGAAGCCGGGGACCGAGCCACAACGTTAACCAACCAGTTGCTCGTACTGCGTCAGCCAGACATACTCCAACCGGAAACAATATCACTCAACACGATCGTCGACGAACTCCAGTGGCTGCTGCGAGAGCTTGTCCCAGACGGAGTCGATCTTTGTATCAGCCTCCACCCTCAAGGCGGATCAGTGGCGACCGATCGCGGCCAGCTCGAGCAGGCCATCATGCATCTGATCATCAACGCACGTGAGGCTATGCCACGGGGCGGGTCCCTGGCGATCGAAACAGGCATTGGCCCGCTCGACCGATCTTTCACCAGCTTGGACCAGCAGGTCCCGCCAGGCTCATACGCCAAGCTCACCGTGCGTGATACGGGCTGCGGTATGAGTCAGCTTACCCAAGTGCGTATGTTTGAACCATTCTTCTCAACGAAGCACGAGGGTGACAGCACGGGGCTCGGTCTGGCCACCGTATACGGCATTCTGAAGCAATGCCACGGCCACATCCGGGTCGAGAGTAGGCCCGGTCGTGGAACGGCTGTGACGATTGCTATCCCGCTCATTCAGGAGGCTGGAGACAGGGAAGTGGTGTCCGACTCGTTCTCACACGCGGAGAGAGAATTGCTCGCAAAGGGAGCTGAGACGATCTTAATAGTGGAGGAACAGGAAATCCTCCGTAAGCTCGCGCGCGCCACCCTCAGGCGGTACGCCTATCAGGTGCTGGAGGCGACCACCGCGGTCGAAGCGCTGGTCGTAAGCCAAGAACATCAATATCCAATTCAGCTGGTTGTCAGCAATCTGCTCATGCCCGACATCAATGGCCAAGACCTGACAAACCGTCTCCGACGACAACATCCTGATGTGAAAGCACTCTACATGTCCGGATACTCCGGCGAGACGATCCTCCAGTGCTACATATCTGGCAGACACTTCATCAGAAAACCGTACACCCAGCGCGCATTGACCAGCAAGGTGCGCGAAGTGCTCGACATCGGTTGAGCGGTTCACGCCATTCATTGACCTCTCTGCTTGATTCCTGCTCGCTGAGAAGGTAATAGCCTTCGTCAACCCGTCTTCGGTGGCCAACAGGCCCAGGCGACAATCCCCGCGAGAGCCAT
>JBHICF010000055.1:0-10497 GCA_046759485.1 Nitrospiraceae bacterium | reverse complement strand
GGAAAGAGTTATGAGGGAGATGCTGAGAAACTGAAGGCGCAGCTTGAGGGATTTTTTACATCGAAAGAAGGTCCCCCTATCAAGTCATCAGAGAACAAGGGGAAGAGGATCAAGGGGATCGTGGCCCCCCATTACGATCTGCGGGAAGCGGGACCCGTGTACGCCTGGGCCTACAAGGAATTACAAGAGGCGGAGGCGCCCGACGTCTTCATCATTCTGGGTACCGGTCACTCGAATCTCGCCAACATGTTCGCGGTCACCGATAAGGATTTCGAGACGCCCCTGGGAATTGTACGGGCGGACGGGGATGTGCTTGCGCGGTTTAAGCAACGAGGGGGAACGCCGTTCTTTCAAGAGGATGTTCGGCACCAAAATGAACACACCATCGAGTACCAGCTTCCATTTCTTCAGTACACCGTGGGGCGTGTGAAGCCGATCACGATTGTTCCGGTCCTCTGTGCATTCCCGCCGACGTGCCTCGCTGATCCGCAACTTGCTCACATGCGGGAGATGGTCGAAACTTTTCTTGGAGCCCTAAAACGTTCGCTTGCGGAATCAGGGAAGGAAGCTTGTGTCGTCGCGAGTGCCGAGCTTGCGCATATCGGGATGAGGTATGGCGACGCTTCGCCGCCAACGGATTTTTCTTTCCATCGTTGTATGCAGTCGGATTTAGCTATGCTCAAGCATGTCGAAGAACTCGACGCGGATGCCTTCACACAATTCATTTTGAAGGAAGACGACTCCAGGCGTGTGTTCGGATTCGCCTCCATTTATACACTGCTGAGGTTGATCGAGGCGGAGAAAGGGCAGGTCCTACGTTACGACAGGGGGATTACCGACCAGTTTAATTCCACCGTCACCTTCGCGAGCATGGCCTTCTTTTAGTTCCCCGCTCTCATTTAGTCAGCATGACCGCTTATGTGATCCGACCCTGCCCGTGGGGACAGGCCTCCCTACCAGGTCTGTCTGGCCCGGCAGGAGTCGTTATTCCTTGGCGCTCACCGTCATGGGAACCGGTTCAAGAGGGTTATCTCGTTCATCTCGCGCGACGGCTACGATTTTATCCAAAACATCCAATCCACGGACGACCTCGCCGAACACTGTGTACATTCGATCCAGGCCGCTGGAGTCGGCCACGCAGATAAAAAACTGCGAGCCGTTGTCGTTGAAGTCCCGAGTGCTATTACTCTCGCGCGGCATCTTGGCCATCGAGATGGCGCCCCGTTTGTGCGGACGATCATTCGGCTCAGGCGTCATCCAATACCCCGGTTCGCCGGTTCCGTGCAGATTCCGGTCAGGCTTCTTGCTGAGCGGATCGCCTCCTTGAATCATGAATCCTGGGATCACTCGATGGAACGTCGTGCCATCGTAAAAGCCCATTTTCGCCAGCGACATGAAGTTGTCGACGTGCCTCGGAGCCTCGTCCGGATAGAACTTCAGATGAATCTCACCGAATGTGGTCGAGATCACCGCGCGGGGGTTTTTCTTCTCAAATTTCATGACTACCTGACGTTGGAGGACTCTAACAGTCTGGTGACTGCGGTGCAAGTGCCCAAGGCCAAGGAAGGGGTCGGCTGACCATCCCGGGACTGGCCAACATCAATCATACCGCAAACCATCGCCCGGTTTAATTCTGATCCACATCAAGCTGCCTAGGAGAGCGATCAAGGCGGCCACTGCGAGCGCCGCGGGCCACCCTGCCTGGTCGGCTAACCATGGGGTTAGGGTCGGAGACACACTGCCTCCGAGGTTTGCACCCGTATTCATGAGCCCAGAGAGCGTCCCGGCATGGGTTTTGGACAAATCGACCGTCGAGCTCCAGTAGGCTCCAACCGTGAAGTACAACAGTCCGGCGCCGAGCGATAACAGGACAATGGCATTCACGGACGACTCGCTGTATGACCCGAGGATGATCGCGGCCGACGCCAACAACATCCCAGCTCCACCGATCGTACTTCGGCCGAAGTTCATCCCCCGCGTCCTCACGAGACGATCGGTTGCCCATCCACCCACCGTGCAGAAGAGCGTCATCGCCAGAAACGGTGCTGACGCAAAAAAGGCCCCACGCAGCACATCAAATCCTCGAACGTTGACCAAATACAGATAGAACCACGACATGTAGATATAGGCCACATACCCGAAGCAGGTGTAGCTCAAGACAAGCCACCGGACAGATGGCGTTCGGAGAAACGCACGCCATGGTGTGGCTGAGGGATGGTCGCTAGTCTGTGAGGCAGGTGTGCCCTCGATCACCGCAGCTTCGAGCGCATTGACATGAGGATGGTCAGAGGGTCGGTCTGTTGCATAAAGAAACCAGAGGCCTGCAACGACGAGGCCCAACCCGGCAGCCGCGTAAAATGCCATCTGCCATCCGAAGTTCACCATGATCCATGCTGTAATGGGTGGGGTTATAGCGGAACCGATCCCAATACCGGCGATCGCAATCCCTATCCCGAGTCCGCGCTCCTGAGGACTCAACCAGTTGGCCACTGCGCGATTAAAGTTCGGGAGAGCCGCGGCCTCTCCGACGCCAATTAGAAATCTGACGACAAACAAGGACCCGAAGATTCCTACAACGCTTGCCAGGGGCCATGTGGCTGCCACGGCGGTGAACGCCGTAAAGATCGACCACCAGACGACGGCCACAGTCAGTACGAGTCGGGCGCCCCATCGGTCTCCGAGCCACCCACCGGGGATCTGGAAGAGTGCATATCCAATCACGAACGCAGAAAAAATTTGTCCCATCTGGGTGTTCGAGAGACCCAGCGCAGGCATCATCTGTCGCGCCGTCACAGAAATGTTGACTCGATCGATGTACGTGACGATGCTGATCGCAAAGAGGAGGGCGAGAATCACCCACCGCGTCTGTGAAGGTCTGTGAGCATGCACGATTGTGTTTCCTGCAACCGGGCCCTATTATATGCGTGTGATAGTAGTCTGACCAGTTCTCGTCGTGACAGTCGGCCAGTGCGACCTGGATTTCGACAGGCCGATTTTGTAAGATACATGTGTGCTTGAATCCATCCGAGTTGGGAGGGTGAGTGTCCACTCGGTTCAAGGTACTGCTCTATAGCATCCTGGCTGCCTTCCTGGTTGTCGTCCTCCTGCTCACGCTCCCGCTCCTGTACGATCCTGAGCAGGTCCGAGTGTTCTTTCTCCAGCAACTCGAAGAGAACCTCGGACGGAAAATCGACATAGGGGAAGCACGGCTGGAGTTGTTCCCGCGGCCTCGGGTCGATCTCCATGATGTGACCGTCTGGGATCTCGATCCCACCAAGGTGTTCTTGAGGGCCAGGCGTGTCGACATCGTGCTACGGCTCCTCCCGCTGTTGAACATGGAGGTGGTCGGGAAGCGGCTGATGATTGAGAACCCTCAGGTCGAACTCCGTCGTGATCACACCGGGCAATGGAACTTTTCGGCCGTCGTCGATCCGGGCTTATTCGAGGCAGCGACCCGGGGAACTCCTGCGAGACGTTTGCTGCTTGTGAGGGAGACCAGAGTCAGCGGCGGCAGCGTTACGGTCATTGATGAGTTCCGTCCCGATGGAGTCCGTACGGTGCAGTTTCGCGCCTTGGATCTGACCGTCGCCACCAGTTCAAAGGGATTGCCGATCGACCTCGGAGTCTCGGCTACGGTTGCCGGCGCTTATGGGACAACAGTGTTCTCGTTGGTTGGTCGGATCACGGAGTCAGACGCGCCCGCCACCCTGGGGCAGAGCAGACCGAGGGCGCTCGGTGCGGTCCTGCAATTTGAGGGCTCCACCGAACTATTGAATGTGGATATTCGACAGGTCATGGATTTCTTTGGACCACGTCCAGTGCCGGTCGATGTCCAGGGCTCTGCCGATGTGCGAGGGAATCTTCGCCTCCTGCCCGGGGTTGCAGGGTACGACCTCGTGCTTTCGGATCTACAGACCAGTATCGAACCCCTGGATATGAAGGGACGCGCGAGTCTTTCAGGACTGTTGACGGCCCAGCCCACCTTTTCGGTCACGTTTTCCGCCGACCCCGTCCGTCTCCGCGATCTGCTTACCTTGTACCCAGCAGAGTGGCTTCCATTTCAGATTCAAGAGGTACTGGCTGAGCGCCAGGCTCGCGGTACGGTCGAGGTCATCGAGGCGACGGTGACTGGCTCTACTGAGCCCGAGCCGCGAGTCTCATTGACGGGCGAGTTCAGCATCCATGAAGGCCACATGCTGATAGGCGCTGAGAGGACTGCCGCTCGGAACGTATCCGGTACGGTGCTGATCGAGCCCGATCGTGCTCGGGTGGTGAATCTCACCGGGCAACATGGGGCGATGCGTGTGACGGATGGGACCGCCTTGGTGTCTTTCCGTGAATCGGGGCCTTGGCTCGAAGTCCAGCTCACTGGGGACATGGCGGCCAATGACCTTGTCGCAGTTCTCGCCAAGAAGATCCGATCTCCCGACGTGGCGAAGCAGTTACGCAGCCTCCGCGATGTGCAAGGGCAAGCCCTGGTCACCTTCGAGTTGGAAGGGGCGGGGAACGAACCTGGTGGATTAAAGTTTGTCGGAGGAGACTTTGTGGCCCAGGAGATCGACTTTCAGAGTTCGGAACTGCGCGACCCGGTCGTCGGTCTCAAAGGCAGGCTGCGATATACGAAAGCTGCGGTGGAGTTCGACCAGGTGAGTGGCCGTCTCGGGCAGACTCAATTCCAGCTTCACGGGACGATTACAACAGGAAAGGCCAGCGCGTACAAAGGCTTCTCGGTGTGGGCCAGGGCCGATGCTTCTCAACTCATCGGTCTACTACCTGTTCAAACCCCACTTGAGTCGAAAGTGCAGGGCATCATCGGTCTCGCCTTTGAACTCTCTGGGCAAGTGAAGATGCCCAACATTAAGGGAGTGATGGAATTGAACGAAACCGCCATCGCCTATCCTGGCGTCATTGAAAAGCCGATCGGTCTTCCCGCCTCAGTCGAGTTCGATGGCGCTCGTCCCCGCAAGAACCACCTGGAGTTCAAGCGCATCGACCTCCTCATCGCACCGCTCCATGTTACTGGGAAAGGGAACGTCGGCTTTGGAAAACGATTCAGCCTCGATGTCGCCCTCGTGTCCAAACCGATTGCCTTAGATAAACTGCCGAAGGGGATCACGGTCGCAGGGGCGAAATCTGGCACCCTCGAGGTTTCCCTGGACCTTAAGGGACAAGGGAAGGAATGGCGCGCCTGGCACATCCAAGGTTGGGTGGCATTGACCGACGGAGTGCTCGTCACGAAGAACTTCGACTCCCCACTGACCGATGTATACCTGCGTCTAAGGCTGGTGAGGAATGGGGCAGATCTCAAACGATTGCAGTTCCGCATCAAGGACAGTGATCTGCGACTCTCTGGAACGATCAAGAATTGGAAGAAGAAACCCCGGGCGACCATACAGATCGAGTCTGAGCAATTGGACATCGATCTACTTATCCCCAAGGTCGAGCGGTCGCCAATCCGAGATATGCTTGAGAATCTCGCAGCAACTAGTCACGTGGTCGCTTCCAGCCATGTATCCCGGGGGATCTACAAGAATCTGGCCTTGAAGGATTTGTCGGGCCGAATCACGATTTCTGAGGGCATCCTGGATATTGACCAGATCACTGCGCAATCCGATGGCGGACAGCTCGCCGGGCATCTGACCTTTCAGATCCCCAAGGGCAAACCAGCCGAGGCCGAGGCGACGTTTCGTCTTGCCGATCTTCCGTTCGAGAAGGTCTTAGTGGTCGCGGGTGACGATCGACGTCTCATCAACGGGACCCTATCGACCACGGGTACCATCAGGGGGCATGGGAGAAATCCTCGAGGCGTTCTCAACACGTTGAAGGGGAACATCGAGTTCATCATTAAGGATGGACGGATACGACGGGGGACTGTCGTCCCCAAAATCATTGCGATTTTAAACGTCCCGATGTTGCTCCAGGGGAAAGTGAATCTGGCAAAGGACGGGTTTCCGTTTGACAAAATTACGGGAGCTCTCAAGATCAGAAACGGGCTGGTTTCGGAGAAGAAGCTGGTGGTGGATAGCCCCGTCATGAAGATGAGCGCGGCCGGGACCTATGACATGACGACGGATCAATTGGATACCGTCTGGGCGGCGAGTCCCTTGGGCTCGTACTCGGCCTTGCTGAAGAGCATTCCCTTGTTCGGGCATCTGTTTGCGGGAGAGCGAAGAGGGATCGACACCGCTCTCTTCGAAGTCAGAGGGCCCATTCAGAACCCGCAAGTCAATTACATGCCGATGGAGTCTTTTGCAACCGGCCTGACTGGGATGGCGCAATTCGCGGTTGACGTGCTCATCAACACCGTGACCTTGCCGACCACACTGATGGCACCTGAGGATGGTCAAACGCCTCCTGCCGAAGGTGATCAAAAAGACAATGTGCAAAACGGCGTCTCTGCCCCAAATCCTCCCGCTGCGCCTTGACCCGCCTGCCACCCCATGGTAGCATGAGCTTTAGAGACTGAATGCCTCAAATCCCTTATAAGACAAGCAGTTATGTTGACTCATTGTGGGAGATAACCGTGACCGAAGATCGCGCAACCCTGATGATTGCCGCCAGTGAAACCGACTCAAATCTCTATTACGCGACCCGGTTTGTGGCGCCAGACCCCTTCATCTTCCTCGACATCAAGGGCAAACGGGTCATGGTCATGAGCGATCTTGAGATGGATCGTGCGCGGAGCCAGGCGTGCGTGGATGGCGTGCTCTCCTACTCGGAGATCGAGCGTCGCATACGCGCACAGGGAGCCGCGGATCCGGGCACGGCCGATATCGTCCACGCCGTCCTGCAGGATCACGGGATCAAGCGTATCCTGGTCCCAGGGAATTTTCCCTATGCCTACGCCGAGCGGTTACAAAAGTTTGGGTATCAACTTGAAGCGAAAAAGGAACCGTTTTTTGGTCGGCGTGCGATTAAGAGTGAGGAGGAAGTCGGCTTCATTGAGGCCACGCAGCGAGCCACCGAGCTGGCAGTGGCAGCCGCTCATGAAGCATTACGAGCCGCGAGCCCACGTGAGGGCATCCTGTGGTTGGAGGGCGAACCGCTTACGTCCGAGCGGATCAAGAAGTTGATCAACGTGAAGTTGATGGAGCAGGATTGCGTCGCCCAACATACAATCGTGGCCGGCGGTAATCAGGCCTGCGATCCTCACCACGAAGGCGCTGGTCCGTTACCTGCCGAGCAGAGTATCATCTTCGATGTCTTTCCTCGGTCCGGACAGACTCGGTATTTTGCGGACATGGCCCGAACCGTGGTCCGCGGGCTAGCGACTCCCGAGCTGAAACGCTTATACCAAACTGTGAGGGATGCTCAAGAAAATGCTATCTCCAAGATCCGGGATGGCGCAGATGGGGCAGCGATTCACCGGGAGATCTGCGAGCGGTTTGACTCGGCAGGGTACAAGACCGGGCTCGTGGATGGCCGGATGCAGGGCTACTTTCACGGAACCGGTCATGGGGTCGGGCTGGATATCCACGAACATCCTCGGATCAGCCGCAATGGGTCGATTCTCCAGGAGGGAGAGGTCGTGACGGTGGAGCCTGGCCTCTACTACCCTGGGCTTGGCGCAGTCCGCATTGAAGACATGGTTCTCGTGACCAGCGATGGCTGCCGGAACTTGACGAACTACCCAAAGACCTTCGAATTGGATCGAGACCCGGCGGGCTAGACTATCAAGTCAGCTGCCAGTCTCTTCACTCCTGACAGTAGGCCGCTCCCTATGCGCCTCACCTTTTCCATCCAACGTTTCAATCCTGAAACCGATGTTCACCCGCATGAGGAAGAGTATCGTCTCGAGGTCGGTCGTGGCTTGACGGTGCTCGAGGGATTGATTCGTATCAAGAATGAGCAAGATGGCTCACTTGCATTGAGATACTCGTGCCGATCCGCGATCTGTGGCTCATGTGCGATGGACATCAATGGCACTGAGAAACTGGCTTGCCGGACCGCCGTGCGAACAGAGTTGGAACGTCATGGCAGTATCACGGTGGCTCCCCTCCGAAACCTGCCGATCGTCAAAGACCTGGTCGTGGACATGTCTTCGTTCTGGGAGAAAATCCGTGAGGTAGGCCCATGGCTCTCTGTCACCTCACGGCGAGCCCTTGGACAGACGTCCACTCAACTGACACTGTTGCCGGGCAGCTACCAGTTCCACAATGCTGATGGCTGCATCATGTGCGCGGCCTGCGTGGCGGCATGCACGACCCATGAGGTCTCAAAGAGCTTCCTGGGTCCAGCGGCCCTCGCGAAATCCTACCGATTCATGGCGGACCCGCGCGAGCCGGATTCTGCCAAGCGCCTTCGGCTGTCAGTGCTGGACGCTGAGAATGGCATGTGGGATTGTACCCGGTGTAACCTCTGCGTCGAAGTGTGCCCCAAGGACGTGAAGCCGATGGAAGCCATCATCCGCTTGCGTCGCGCCGCGCTTGAATCTGGGATGACGTCCAGCGGTGGCGCCCGGCACATTACTGGCTTCGCCAAGATCGTCGAACACGAAGGGCGATTGAACGAAAGCCGGATGCCACTCAAAATTGTGGGGTTCAATCTGAGACAACTTCTGCGCATCCTCCCACTCGGAATCAAGATGCTCCTCAAGGGGAAGATCCCGAACCCTCTCGCCGCTTCTATTCCCGACGTCGGACAGGTCCGGTCGATTTTTGCCGCTGCACGGCGGAAGACCCCGGGGGCATGACCCGCACGTTCAAATTTCTAGAAGATGTAGCCCTGGCGGATTGTGCCTTCGAGGCCACGGGGGATTCACTGTCTGAACTATTTGAGGCGGCGGCTTGGGCTGTGGTCGAGGCGATGGTGGATCCAGCCACGGTGCAGCCGCGCTGGCAGAAAAGTATTCACCGCCAATCCACCACTCTCGAGGACTTGCTCTTCGAGTGGGTGTCGGATCTCGTGTACCTCAAAGATCTCGAGGGTGTGGTGTTCCACGAAGTGACAGCCACCGTCGATCGATTGGAATCACAGGGGGTGTGGGCGCTTCACGGGACCCTCACCGGTGAGCCGGTTGACATGCAACGGCATGAGCTCCGCGGCGATGTGAAAGCGGTCACCAAGCATCTGTATGAACTGAGGCAGGAAGGGACTCGATGGGTCGCCAGAATCGTGCTTGACGTTTAGGGCGATCAAACGGAAGATGGACCCGATGAAGCTGAACACTTCGATGACAGTGACCCGGGTCACAGAGGAGGTCTGGGAAATTCCAGTCACCGAGAAGCCAGGCATGCTCGTCCCAGCCCGGATCTACGCGACCGAGGGTATTCTCAGCAGTCTGGATAGCGGGGTGTTTGAGCAGGTGACAAATGTTGCGTGTCTCCCTGGGATCCAACGCTATGCCCTCTGTATGCCGGATGGACACTGGGGTTACGGGTTTCCAATTGGAGGGGTGGCCGCGTTTGATCCCGCCCACGGCGTTATCTCGCCTGGTGGGGTCGGCTATGATATCAATTGCGGGATGCGCTTGATCCGCACCAATCTGACACTCGAGGACGTCCAGCCTCGTCTGGAGGGACTTATGACCGAGCTCTTCAGAAAGGTGCCAGCAGGGGTTGGCTCCAAAGGTTTCGTCCGGCTGAATCGGCGAGAATTCGAGGATGTTATGCGGCGGGGAGCCCGGTGGTGTGTTGAGCGTGGTTACGGATGGACAGCGGACTTAGAGGGCATTGAGGAGCGAGGGTGTATCGCGGGCGCTGACCCTTCAAAGGTGACCGCGCATGCTGTTGAGCGTGGTATTCACCAGCTCGGGACTCTAGGGTCCGGCAACCATTACTTAGAGGTCCAGGTCGTCTCGAATGATCGCATCTTCGATCCTAAGATCGCGGCGGCGTTCGGGATCACAGGGCATGAGCAGATTGTGGTGATGGTGCACTGCGGGTCGCGCGGATTCGGACATCAGGTGGCGAGCGACTACCTCAAGGTGTTTGAAAAGGCCATGCGCCAGTATGGGATTGCAGTGAAGGACCAGCAACTGGCTTGTGCCCCATTTCGATCACCGGAGGGGCAGGACTATTTCGCCGGCATGAACTGCGCGGCAAACACTGCGTTTGCGAACCGGCAGGTCATTACCCACCAGATTCGGGACGCCTTCAGCACGGTGTTCGGCAGTCCGGCGGAGTCGCTCGGGATGGACGTGGTGTATGACGTTGCGCATAACATTGCCAAGGTCGAGCGGTATGACGATGCGGAACTCGTCGTCCATCGCAAGGGCTCGACGCGAGCCTTTGGGCCCAGCAGTCCCGAGCTGCCGGATCGCTATCGAGAGATCGGCCAGCCCGTGATCTGCGGAGGTTCAATGGAGACGGGATCCTACCTCCTGGTCGGAACGGGCCAGGCTATGCGTGACACCTTCGGGTCCACGATGCATGGGTCGGGCCGGACGATGTCGCGTGCACAGGCGAAACGCTCTGTTCGTGGAGACCAGCTGAGGCAGCAGATGGCACGGCGAGGCATCATCGTCAAGGCCGTCTCCATGTCTGGTCTAGCCGAGGA